>JAHILH010000001.1:300000-565246 GCA_018897195.1 Patescibacteria group bacterium | reverse complement strand
CACTGTTCAAGAAGGGCAGACTGATCGTTTAGATTCAGATGATTTACCGATTAATTTCACTATCAAAGATGCGGCTGGTAATCAATCACCAAGCTACACGACTGCTGATGCAACCAATCGTCCTGGGGTCGATGCGCACACACCGACTAATCCGGGTAATTTGAGTTTTGTCCGCAATGCGAATAATTCCGTAACTTTATTATTTGGGTCGAGCACAACAGAAAGTAATTTTAAAGAATATAAGATTTATTATAAAGTTGGCACCAGTGGCGTGACTGAAGGTGATTCAGCTTGGACGGCGCTTAATGATGCGAATTTAAATAATATTAATTACGCCGGGGCGACCACGACAACTATTACTGGTTTGAATTTAGCGACTACTTATGTGTTTAATATTTGGGCTTATGACTTGGCGGGAAATAAGGCCGTGGCCAATACCGAGCTTAGTGCTTCAACTAATAATGCGCCCGCAGCGCCGACGACTTTATTACAGTTGAAGGCAGATGGAGCAACGGAGATCGCTAACGGTCAATGGCAAAATGAAGATCAGATCAACCTCAAGGCATCTGCGAATGATTCTGATACAAGTGAGGTTGTAATCTTGTATTTTGAATTGTTAGCTAATGCCGGTAGTTTTACAACTGCGACCACTGCGCCAGTTGGCGCTTGCGCATCTGGGGTGTCTTTTGAAACTTGTACGAATAAAATTTGGTCAGTTACTTCGGCGTCGGGTAATTATAGCGCAACCCCGTTTACGGATAAGGGTAATATTATTTCTTTGCCGACTGCAGCTACTGGTTATAAGTGGCAAGTTTTGGCCTGTGATGATGGTGGGGCTTGTTCAAATTGGAGTAAATTTAATTTGACGATTCCGAATGTAAAGGTTGATGCAGTTAATCCGACCACGCCGGGAAATTTGACGATTAACGCGAAAACTAATACGTCGGTGACTTTGAATTTTGGGGCTACCACCACAGAGGATAATTTTTTGGAATATCAGATTTTTTATAAAGTCGGCGGTAGTGGTGTCACGGTTAATGATTTAAGTCATTCTTCGAGTACGGATATTAATCTAGCCAATATTAATTTTAATGGGGCAACTACAACCTTGGTGCAAAACTTGGCAGCGGGAACGCAATATGTTTTTAATATTTGGGCCTATGATCAAGCCGGGAACAAGGTGAGTGCGACCGAAGTTTCAATAACCACTGATTCGTCAACTAATCCGCCAACCGGCGTCTTTAACTCAGTAGCTCAAAAAACAGATGGTTCGGGAGCGGTGGATGTTTCTATTCAGATTGATGACTATGACAATGACGATACTTTACGGGCACGACTGGATTATGTTGCCGGAGCAGATTGTAATTTTGGCACACCACTTGATCCGGTATTGGATACTATTGATATTAGCGCTGATTATGGTATCCCGGTTGTTGATAATGATAGTGTTTATCAGGTGGGTACAAGCACTGGTTGGTTAACGACCTCTCCGGGAGCGAATACGATTAATTTTGATTGGTTGAGCAAGAGCAATATTCCTAATCAGAGTGGTCTTTATTGTTTGCGCTTAACGGTAAACGATGGTCTGGCTGATCAAGTAGTATCAGCAACGACAACGGTTTATATTGATAATCAAAATCCAACCGCAGCGGGGCAGCTGTCTTTAAATGCTAAACGAACCGACAGTGTTGACTTGAATTTTGGTGCGTCCAGTACAGAAGAAAATTTTTATCGTTATCGGATTTTTTATAAGCAAGGCACGAGTGGTGTCACAGAAGGTAATACTGAATTGATTGACACTAATTTAAATAGTCAAAATTATAATAATAAGGCGACGACGACGATGAGTGGTTTATTGGCCGGCACAGCCTACGTAGTTAATATTTGGGCCTATGATTTGTATGGCAATAAGGCGAGTGCGACTGAATATAGTTTTACAACTAACTATGTGCCACAAGCGCCGGCTTCTTTGTTACAATTAAAAAATGATGGTGCCACTACCATTGTTAATAGTGGCTGGCTAAACGAAGCAAGTTTAAAACTAAAATCTTCGGTATTTGATCAAGATACGAGTGAGGCAATATCTATTTACTATCAATTTATCGGCAATGGCGCAAATTTTACAATCGATGCCGGTGAGCCAGGCAATGCTTGTTCTTCGGGAACTGATTTTAGCGCCTGTGCTTCCGCAATCTGGAAAGTAAGCTCGGCAGTCGGTGATTATAGTGTTACACCTTTTACTGGGCAAGTAACAATCGCTAATGTTCCAGATGCTACAAGCGGTTATAAGTGGCAGGTATTGGCTTGTGATGATAACGGGGTTTGTTCAGCTTGGACGGATTTTAATTTTGTGAAACCTAATCTAAAAATTGATACGGTGTTACCAACAGTGCCGGGCAATTTGAGTTTAAACACTAGAACTTATAATAGTGTGACCTTGAATTTGGGAGCGAGCACGACTGAAAGTAATTTCTTAGAATATAGAATATATTACAAGAAAGCTGCTTCGGGAGTAACCGAGGCTGATAGCTTACATGCTTCCACCTCCGATGCTAATTTGGCTTACCAAAGCTATAATGGCGCTACCACAACGCTAGTGACTGGTCTTTTGGAGAATACGCAATATGTCTTTGATATTTGGGCCTATGACCAAGCGGGTAACAAAAACAAGGCTACAGAAATCGCTTATTATACCAATAATCGACCAACGGGAACATTCTCGGCAGCTAATTTTAGAACCAACGGTAGCGGGGTAGCTGATTTGGTGATACAGGTTAATGATACCAATAATGATAATTCACAGGCAAAAGTAGAGTATGTGGCAGGAGCGGCTTGTAATTTTGCGTCTCCGCTTAAACCAAGCTTGGATCAGACTGATGAAAATGCCACCTCAACACAGGGCGATGCTAAGATTTTGAATAGTAATACTTATCAAATTGGTAATGCGAGTGGTTGGATTTTGACCAGTGGCGTTAACACTGTCAATTTTGATTGGTTGTCACAACTTGATGTTAATAACCAGGAGGGGACTTATTGTTTACGCTTGACGGCAAATGATCAGCGTGATGATCAGGCCGTGTTGGCGACCACTACGGTTTATATTGATAATTTGGCGCCGACTCAGCCAGGGTCTTTGTCTTTGAATAGTAAATCTGGCACCTCGATTACCTTAGGCTTTGGAGCGACGACGACTGAAACTAATTTTGCGACCTATAAAATATTTTATCGTGAGGGCGCTAGTACGGTTACGGAATCAGACACATTGCACATTGACAGTGATTTGAGCAATATTAATTTTAATGGTACGGCAACAACAACGGTGAGTGGGCTTAATAATAATACGCAATATAGTTTCAAGATTTATGCCTATGATCAATATGGCAATAAGACTGCCTCTGATCAGGTTACCTATATCACAAACTCACCACCGACAGGAACCTTTAACTCTGTTGCCCAAAAGACGAATGGTTCCGGCGTAGTTGATGTCTCTATCGAAGTTTATGATGTTAATGGTGATACTTGTACGGCAAAGTTGGAGTATGCAACTGGAACAACTTGTAATTTTATTTCCCCTGGTGACCCAACCTTAAGCGAAGCTCAAATAGATATTTCTTCTGACTATGGGACTGTGGGTATTAATAACGCACAAACATATCAAATCGGCACCAGTACCGGAAAGATTATTACATCATCAGGCTCAAACACTGTTAATTTTGATTGGTTAACTAAGTTTGATGTGCCAACAGCTAATGGTAATTATTGCTTACGCCTAACAGTAAATGATGATTATGATAATCAGATAATTTTGGCAACAACAACCCTGGTAATTGATAACGTGGCGCCAATTAATCCGGGTTCATTAAGCAGTGTGGCAGTAACGGGAGTGAGCGTGACGGTTGGCTATGGAGCAGCGACGGTCGATACTAATTTTAGTGACTATAAGATTTATTATAAAAAGGCAGCTAGCGGTGTAACCGAAGATGATACGGAGATTAATAGCTATGATGATTCCAATCTAGGCAATATAAGTTTTAATAGTGCTACCACAACCTATTTGTTGGGCTTAAGAGGTAGTACGGAGTATGTCTTTAATATTTGGGCTTATGATTTATATGGTAATAAATCCAGTTCGACCGTGGAAATGGCAACAACGACAGCGGCAATTGTAACCGCGACCTGGCGAGAAGCGGAAGACACCACTGATCCAACAGTTGGCAATTATATTGGTAAAAATGAAAGCATTCGTGTGCGTTTGGCTCTGGCAAATTCTGGTGATTGGGTAGCCGATAATTATCAATATCGCATTGAATACGGCGTTAAGAATGGTACTTGTCAGAATGTGGCAACTTGGGAGGCAGTACCCGTGATTGAGACAACTGAGGCTTTTAGAATTGCGGACAGTTTGTATTTTAATGAAAATGATCCAACCTCTGAATGGTTATCGAATGATGGTTATAATTTTGTGGCTGGACAAATGATTAAAAAGGCTACGAATACCACTCAGGTTATTTCCTTGAATGGTGGAGAGAAAACTGAGGTAGAATATCTTTTTCAGGCAACGGCAAACGCTGTCTCTGGCGAAACCTATTGCTTCCGTGCAACTGATGAGGGGGGTCTTTTAGATACTTATGGCGTATATCCGGAATTAACTTTAGCACCACCACCAACAGGAATATTTAATTCATTTGCGCAAAAAACTGATGGCACTGGAGTTGTGTCGGCATCTATTGAGATAAATGATTTAGGACGAGAATTGAATACAGCAAGATTAGAATACGTGGCTAACGCTAATTGTGATTTTTCTGGCGGAACTTTGGACCCAAGCATTGACGAAGCGGATGAAAAAACGACGGCTGATTTTGGGGATCCATTAATTGACAACAATGCTATTTATCAGATTGGAACTTCAACGAGAAAGATTGTTACACAGTATGGCTCAAATACTGTTAATTTTAATTGGCGTTCAGATCAAGATCTGCCTGGTGTAGACGCAACTTATTGTGCGCGTTTAACGACTAATGATGGTTATGAAGATCAGGTTGTTTCAGCAACAACAACCGTTGTAATTGATCAGGTTAATCCAAGTGTGCCCGCTGATTTGTTTTATACAAAGAAAACCAGTAATAGCGTCACCTTGGCTGTCGCCACCTCAACAGACACACATTTTAGAGAGTATCGAATTTATTATAAAGAAGGCGACTCTGGTGTAACAGAATCTGATATGATGTGGGCCTCATCTTCTGACCCTAATTTAGGTGTTCAAAATTTTAATGGCGCGACTACGACAACAGTTACCGGACTGGAAACGAACAAGCAATATGTTTTTAGAATTTGGGCCTATGATCAATTTGGCAACAAGGCCGTTTCTTTTGGCGAACAGGTGGTGATTATTCGTTATTTAGCTAAGAGCGAAAATTGGCGTTGGTATAATGACCAACAGAACGAAACGCCGACTAGTACAATGGCGAGTGAGGACGTAACGCCGAGTGATGTGGTGAATGGTGCTTCAGCTAAGTTGCGTATCGCCCTGCATGAATTCGAGGGAATAACTGGCAGTAATGTAAAGATGCGTTTGCAATATTCAACATATTCGGATTTTTCTGCCGACGTTAATTTTGTTGGTGAAATTAGTTCAACAACGGCTGTTTGGACATATGGCAATGGTGTTGATAATGACGGTGATTTAGTAAGCACACCACTCTTGTCCGGTATTAGCTTGGGGGCAACTCATAATGAGTCTGGACTTTCAACGTCAACTTATGTTCATTTAGCTAATGAAAAAGTTGAATTTGAATTTACAATTAACAATAATGATGCACCAATTTCAACGACTTATTATTTCCGTACCTATGATATTCAAGGAAATGCGCCAGTTGTCAATAATGATGGTTATATTTATCCTAGTCTTGTTACCAGCGCCGGAGCCTTCACTTATTCGCTTCAAGGTTTTAGTACTGGCTCCAGTACGGAGGGCGTGGTAACAAATATTAATTCAACGGCTAATAGTATGAACTTCGGTACTATTTTGCCAAACGAAGAGGCAGTAGGGGTACATCGCTTTAATATTTCGACAAATGCCGGTGGCGGTTATCAACTTTTTGTGTATCAAAAACAAAATTTGATTTCGACCAATGGTTCTGATATTAATCCACTTGTGGCGACCAATGAATCTCCAGTCGGATGGTCAGTGGCGCCAAACCCTAGTGCCTTTGGTTACCACACTGGTGATGATACCTTGTCTGGTCTGGCACCATCAAGGTTTGCCCCAGATGATACCTACGCTAAATTTGAAACTAGCATGAAAGAAGTATCCTTTAGTCAAATACCAGTAGTTAACGAAACTGTTGATTTGGTATATCGTTTGGGAATTGGTAGTATGCAAGAGGCGGGTGATTATGAAACGGAAATGATTTATATCTTGGTCCCAACTTTTTATGAATAATATTTTTATATGAAGAAAACAATTATTATGATGTTAATGACTATTGGTTCCTATGGAGGTTCTTATGTCCCCATGCTTTGGGGGGTGAGTAGTTTTTCGATGACGTCTATTATTTTTAGCGGCCTGGGTGGTTTTTTGGGGATTTATATTGGCTATAAAATAATGGCATGAGGTCTTTTCTGTTATCAAATTTTAAAAATTGTGCTATTATAAATATAGGGCGCTTAGCCCTTATTCTAATTTAAAACTTTAATGAAAAAAATCTTAGCTATTGGTTGTGGAGGTGCCGGTATGTTTAGTTTAATCGTCGCTTCGCAACTTAAAAAAAATAAATTTAAAACTACGGTGTTCTCAGACGAGGCGGATATTTATTGTCGTTGTAGCACCCCTTATATTTTAACGGGGGAGACGACGGTCAAGGCTTCAGTGCAGCCAGAAAGTATGTTTACCGAATATGGATTTGATATTGTGCACGAAAAAGCCATTAGCATTGATGTGCGCAAAAAACAGGTTACAACTGATGTGGGTAAAGCTTATGACTATGATTATTTAGTGATTTCGACTGGCGCCAGTCCTGTGAAGTTGCCAATTCCTGGTAGTGATTTAGCTGGTGTTTACACCGTCCGTACTAGTTCTGATGCTGCTGGTATCCAAGCTGGTGCCAAAAAAGCACAAAGCGCGGTGGTGATTGGCGCGGGGGTAATTGGCATGGAAATGGCCGGAGCTTTGCGTAGCAAGGGTCTAGATGTTCATTTAGTGGAGTATGCACATAATATCTCATCCGGTCTTTCGGATCAAGAATTTGCCAAAAAGATTGTTGACAACTTAACGACAAATGGCATTAAGGTTTTATTTGAAAGTGAGGTCGTTGAAATTAAGGAAACAAAAGCGAAGCGAAAAAAAGTTCAGATAAATCATAATGGCAAAAGGGTGGTTGTGGAGGCAGATTTAGTAATTATGGCGACGGGCATTAAGCCTAATTTAGAGGTAATTGCTGGTACGGGAATTAAAGCGAATAAGTTTGGTATTCTTGTTGACAAGAAGATGCGCACTAATATCAAGAATATATACGCTTGCGGCGATTGTTGTGTGCCCTTGTCGGCTGTGACTGGTGAGAGCAAGCCCAGCTCCCTGGCGAGTTCGGCAATCCAACAGGCGAAAGTTGTTGGTTATCAAATGGCTGGTTATCCGATTGCTTATGCTGGTTCAACTGGTGCCTTTGCTTTTAAGATTTTGGGCAAGGATTATGCCTCAGTTGGTTTAACCGAAGAAGAAGCTCGAAAAAAATATAAATTTGTGGCCATTGGTCGAGCAAGTTCAACTGATCTCTATCGTGATTTAAAGAAGGTGCAACCGCTGGAGGTGAAGTTGATTTTTGCCGGACTGACAATGCGCTTGGTTGGTTACGAGGCCTTTGGGAGTGGCGTAATTCCGTCAGCCGAAGTAGCTAGTTTCGCTATCGGTCTGAAATTACATATTTTAAAATTATTAAAGTTTAATTATATTGCTCATCCTAGTCTGACGCCGTGGCCGTTTATGAATCCGATAGTGATGGCTGCCGAAGATGCCATGGGTAGTATTATGAAAAAAATTAAAATATTTTCTTAAATAAAAACGACCGTCAACGGTCGTTTTTATTTTGGATAAATTTAGACTTGTTTATTTATAACCTTTAATTAAATAATCAGACATATTTTGCGATGGGATGATTTTATTGCCTTTATTAATGAGCAAGCCCTCAATGCCATTGTATTCGTTGATAAAACTCAAGCCTTGTTCTTGGCCAAGAATAAAAACGGTTTTAGCAAAAATATCAGCCTCAATGACGGTGTTGGCGACAATTGTGACGGCTAGTAAGTTATTATCGGTCGATAATCCGGTTCGTGGGTCAATGAGATGGTGATAGCTTCGGCCGTTCTTTATCCACTGCCTTTTAGCTATGCCCGAAGTAGCTATAGCTAAACCTTTTTCCGGGACTTGAACGTGAATAATGTCTTTTTCCAAATCGAGCGGATTTTGAATGCCTATTTGATGCGGCTCATTATTTTCGGCGAGACCGTAAAGATACATGTCGCCACCGGCAGAAACCCAAAAATTTTTATATTCCTTAGCCCTGATTATGTTTACAAGTTTATCGACGAGAAAGCCCTTACCGATACCTCCCAAATCAATCTTAAGATTATTTGGTTTGGAGATTATTTTTTCATTCTCGTTGATAATTATTTTTTGAAAATTAATTTCACTTTGATCATGGTTGGCATCTCCCGGTTCGTTAAAGGGAAAACTTTTTTTATAGCCAAGATCTTCCAAGGATTGCAGAATAGTGGGATCAAAAATGCCCTCGGTTTCTTGATAATAATTTTTTGCCAAAAGCAAGATTTTAATCATTTCATCACTAGCAGAAAAAATGTTCGCAGATTGATTTAGGTGGTTTATTTCACTGTTATCTAAAAAGCGGCTAAATGATTGTTCAAAATCAACGATAACTTTTTCGAGCTCGGCAAAGTCGGACGCAAAATCCTTTTTTGGCTCATCTTGAAGATAAACCTCTATTTCAGTGCCTAGGGCTTTTATTTCTTTAAAAAAAATCATAAATAATATCCAATAAGCTTATTTTTGTATTATAGGATATGGACAAGTATAATACAAATTAACAAGCATGTAATTCTCGATGAGTAAAAATAAGGAATCATTATATCTGATAAAGCAAAGCTATTGTAAATTACTTGCCAGTTATGAGATTTTGTTTTTTATCGTTTTTTTGTTATAATATAATCAGTAAATACTAAATTGTTTATAAATAATTTTAAATATAATTTGCAATAGCCGTTTGTTTAAATTCGTTAGTGTAGATTAGTCTCATTACCATGAAAAAAATCAATTTCTTATTAGTTTTTCTCAGTTTTTTATCGTTAATATTTTTGCAGACCGATTTTGTTAAGGCGCAAAATGCCTCTGAAGTTGGCATTAAAATTAGCCCAGTACGAGTGGAGGAGTTGGTGGAACCGGGGCAAGTTTTACAGAGAGAGATTAAAGTGACTAATAGTTCTGACATTCCAAAAACTTTATTTGCTTACTTGAAAGACTTTAGAGCGAACGAAGATGATGAGTCTGGAACGCCGCGTTTAATTAAACCTGGCACGGAAACGGGAAATTTTGTTGCTTCTTGGATTGAGATTACCGATCAGGGAATGGATTTTAAGCCCGGCGAAGAAAAGACGGTTTCTTTTGTAATTAGAGTGCCTGACAATGTTGGTCCAGGTGGCTATTATGGTGGTGTCTTTTTTGGCTCCGAGGCACCAAAAATTGACGTTAATAGTCCAGATAAGGGTGCTGGCATGTCCATTGCCCAACAGGCTGGTTCTTTGGTTTTATTACAAGTGAAAGGCGAAGTTGATGAACGAGCTGATGTCCGAGAGTTTAATACTAATAAGGATTTTTATGGAACACCATTTGATGTGGAGTTTGCGATTAGAATTCAAAATAGTGGCAATATCCATATAAAGCCTCTGGGGGAAATTAGAATTGAAAATATGTTTGGCAAAGAGGTGAAAATTATTGATGTTAACAATGGTGGTGGCAATGTTTTGCCTAACTCAAAAAGAAAATTTACCGAACACTGGAAAGATGACTTTGGCTTTGGAAAATATACAGCCAAGTTGGGGTTATCCTATGGAACATCAGCCTCAAATGGTGGTCAGGGCAAACAAAGTATTTATATTGAGAAAGATTTTTGGATTATCCCGTGGAAGATTGTCGGACCAGTTTTGATTAGTTTGATAATTACCCTGCTTATCTTTTTCTTTATTATTAAATTTTATAAAGATAGAGCTGTTCGAGGGGCGATGCAAAGAGCTGGTGTCACTAATGCAAAGATTTCAAAAGCAAGAAGGGGGACATCGCCAACAGCGCACATGGGTATGGTTTTGTTGGTTGTTTTTATAGTCGTCTTTCTGATTGTATCGGCGGTTTACTTTTTTTTCTTGGCATAGTTTATGAAAAAAATACAAATTATAACAATTTTATTTCTATTATTTTTCGCCATAGGGGTTAAGGCTGATGGCATTAAGGTTAGCCCGTCAGTTATTGATGAAAAAGCTAAGGCTAAGGATATTCTGAAATATACCGTTAAGATTAAAAATGAAAAAGCCAACAAAATTGAGTTGTATGCGATTTTATTTGATATTTTACCTGATGGCAGTAGGGCGATTTTAACTCCCTCAGAGCTTGACCAGAAAACTTCGATTACAAAGTGGACATCAATTAAGCGGGGTGTAATCAGCCTGGATCCTGGTGCAGAGGTGGAAGTTCCCTTACAGATTGATGTAAATTTAACGGCTACACCAGGGGTTTATCATTCCGTGATTGCTTTTTCCGAAGGTTCGAATAGGGCAATCGCTGAAGTCGGTGTTAGTGCTGCTTCACAGATTTTGGTAAATATTGAAGTTGGTGATCAGATTGTAGAAAAGGCTCAGGTGGAAAAATTTGCAGCCAGCAGAAATATTTTTACTAAGTATCCGGCAATTTTAGATTTACAAATAAAAAATAACGGTAATGTGCCAGTGACGCCGTCTGGGGAAATTTTAATCTATAATCGTCGAAATCAGCAAGTGGGACAGGTGGGTATTAATTCCCTAAGTACAGCAATTGAAAAAGGATCTAGCACGCAATTTGAAATTCAATGGACAAATGACGCTGGTGGTTTTGGTAAGTTTAAGGCTAAACTTGAAGCAGAGTATGGCAATAAAATGAGAAGGGATTTACAAGATACGATTTATTTTTGGGTTTTTCCAATTAAATATTTGATAATTTTTGGAATTGGATTATTTATAGTAACCTTCTTATTAACTTTCTTGCTGTTCAGAAAGTCGCGACATGTGAAATATGGACGTCAAGCTGATAATGATATTTATGAAGACGATGAGGATGATGACGACGGAGTGATTAATCTTAAAAATTAAAATATATGTTGAGAAAAGTATTGATTATAGCAGTCTTGATGTTTTTCCCTATGCTAATGCACGCTGAGGGGATGACCTTGTCGATTGCGCCGCCGATGATTAAGAATAATGTTAATCCGGGCCAGATTTGGAAGAGTTCGATTAAGGTGGTTAATAATAACGCGGAGGACGTTGAGGTTTATACGCAGGTTTTGGATTTTAAAAGTGGTGACAACGGTGGAACGGTCGAGTTTTTGCCAGCACCAAATGACAAAGAGAAAGAAGATAAAGTGCGCTTAAGTTCTTGGATTGTAATGGAAGACGAAAAGGTAATAATACCAGCCTTTAAAAGTGTGGATGTTCCTTTTGTGATTGACGTTCCCAAGAGTGCTGAGCCTGGCGGACATTATGCTGCGATTTTAATTGGAACAAAGCCACCAAGAGATAAACTGGATGGCTCAGTGGTTAAAATTTCTTCAATGTTGTCGTCTTTGATTTTATTAAGTGTGAGTGGTGATATAAAGGAAGACGGTCGTATTCGAGAATTTTCCACCAATAAAGATTTCTATTTTGAGCCAAAAGTTGATTTTAAGGTAAAATTTGAAAATTTGGGCAATGTTCATATTCAACCTCAGGGTGAAATTCGTGTTTATGATTTTTTTGGAAAAACTAAAGAGGTTATAACTTTAAATCATCAAAGCGAGTTTGGCAATGTCTTGCCAGGTAATACGAGAACGTGGGATTTTTCTTGGCAGGGCAGCGGTAGCCTAACAGAGATGGGGCGCTATAAAGCTCAACTACTTTTGAGTTATGGCAGTAAGGAGCGAGAAACGATTGATCAGACGGTATACTTTTGGGTGATTTATTTAAAGCCTTTGTTGATTATCGGTGGCAGTCTATTGTTCTTGTTCTTGTTGATTGTGTTTTCCATTAAATCATATATCAAGCGTTCAATTCGCTCTGTGCAGTTAGCAAATGGTATAGTTCCGAAAAATGAGAGAATAAATAGGGTGGTGACTGAAAAGATGATTGAAAAGCGTCCGGTTGCTACGTTAGCAAACAGGTCATCCTTCGCCAAGGCCGCGGCGGATGAAAAAAAAGTTGTTAATTTAAGAGCTTCTTCGCAAACAGCGATGGAGAGAAGTGATGAAGTTATGAAAAATGTTAAACGGAGCGGTTTTAAAAAGTTTGTGATTTTTATTCTAGTGTTTTTATTTGTGGCAGCTGGTTTTGTTTATTGGTATTATTTTGGCAAGTCGGGCCAAGGAGTTGATTATAATAAATTATATCAAGACAATAAAGCAGCTGAACAAGTGAGACAAACAGAGCCGTCAATTGAGGTCGCTAGTTCTAGTGAGACTGATAAAACGGACGAGGTTGCAGGGGAAGATATGGCCACTAGCAGCGAGGGAAGTATTGCAACTAGTAGTGCTGAAAATGCGTCTAGTGGCAATGAGATGCTTACGTCGGAGGCGACTAGTTCGGAAGAGATTCAGGAGATTGATGAAATTATTCCCAAGGCCAATGGTGAATTATTGATTAAAGTTTTGAATGGCGGTGGTGTAGCAGGTATGGCTAATAAGGTAGTTGAGCTGATTGGTCAAAAAAAATATGAAGCGGCTCAGGTTGGCAATGCAGATAATTATAATTATGAAACAACCCTGATTCGCTATAAAAAGGGAGATGTAAAATATGCAGAAGAAATTAAGTCATTAATTGATCGTAAGGCCATAGTTGAAGCGGTGGATGGACAAGAAGAAGATGTGGTAGTAATTATTGGTAAAAGTTTTGTGCCGACAAATTAATATTTGATAAATGTTTAAAACAATCAACCTAAAAAAGAAAAGATTGCTTGGCTTAAAAGAGATTATTGTAACAATAATTGCGGTGGCTTTGACGACTCTGGGAATTAAGGCGAGCGATGGTTATTTTGGAAACGGCAAGGATGTTGGCACTGGTCCGTGTTCAGCTGATATGGTTTTTATTACTTCACCAACGGGGGGCTTTTGTATTGATAAATATGAAGCATCAGTAGGCAGTGGTTGTCAGAATAGTGATCCAGCTAATCAGCAAGACACCAGAATAAATTTAAATTACAAGGATTGTGCCGCCGTGTCAGAGGTGGACAAGCAGCCATGGCGTAATATTTCCCAGAATCAAGCCGTGATGGCTTGTGCTAAAGCGGGAAAGCGTTTACCAACTAGCAAGGAATGGTTTCAGGCCTCATTGGGAACACCAGATCTTGATTCTGGTTGGCAGGGTGATGATTGTAATGTAAAAAAGAATTGGCCTGATAGTCCCGGACCAACCGGTAGTGGTAAGAACTGCGTTTCATCATCTGGTGTTTATGACATGATTGGCAATGTTTGGGAGTGGATTGATGGCTCAATTATTGATGGCAAGATAGGTGACAAAGAAATGCCAGAAAGCGGTTATATTGCCGGCGTTGATGCTGATTCTTTTCCTGTTAAAACTGACAGGGAAAACAAAGATCCAAACTATTATAATGATTATTTTTGGATAAAAAAGAACGATGTTAGAACTATTGCTCGTGGCGGCTATTGGGATAATGGTGAAGATGCTGGGCAATATGCGATTTACGCAGTTCCTGACGTTTCTTATGCCGGTCCTGGCGTTGGCTTTCGCTGTGTTAGGTAATAATTTAACTACCATTTAATCTTCCTCGCCCCGCGTGATGGCGCCTGCGCTACGCCGGGTGTAAAGTTTAGGGTGAGGGTAAATAAAATATATGTTTCATAAAATTTTCCGCTTTATTCATGATTTAAAAGTTTTTTTCTTGGCAATAATCTTTTTATCGTTTTTTAACATCCTCGGAGCCAATCCCTTGAATATTGGTAAATTTTTTGGCGCCCAATTTAGTCAGGCGGTCGGCATGTCGGTAAGTATTCCGGAAAATCCTTTCAGTAAATTAGCGATCCAACTTAAAGAAAAGGAAAATAATCTGAACGAGAGAGAGCAGGCATTGGCTAGTCGAGAAAAAAATTTAAGTAGCACTGATATAGTTCAGAATCGTATAATTTATGCGACTGGCATAGGTGTGATAGTGTTATTAGTTTTAATAGTAGTAAATTTTTTCATGGATTTTCACAGACGAAGAAACGGTAGAATTTAAATTTAACAATAAATAATGTCTAAAATAATAAAATCATTAATAATTAGTGTGGTCGCGTTGTTTTTGGTAACTATTGGTATTGACGCGGCTGATCATTATGATAATTTTTCTGAATCCTTAGTTGGTAGGATGGTTGGCAATAAGTCGTCCGACTTGTGTCCTGTTAATATGGTTTTTATTGCGACCGACAAAGGTGGATTTTGTATCGATGAGTATGAAGCGTCGCCAGGAAAGGATTGTCCAAATCAGGAAGTAGTTAATCAATTAGACAGTCGAGATAATGTTAATCGAAAAGAGTGCATGGCCGACTCGTTACCTGATAAAAAACCGTGGCGTTTTATTTCACAAACGCAGGCAATGACTGCTTGTGCGAAAGCGGGTAAGCGCTTGCCCAGTAATGAGGAGTGGTATTTAGCCTCATTGGGTACGCCAGATTTGGAGACGCAGTGGAGTATTGATGATTGTCATGTAAAAAATAATTGGAGCGAGCAGCCAGGCCTAACCGGATCTGGTAAAAATTGCGTATCGGCGGCCGGCGCCTATGATATGGTGGGCAATGTTTGGGAGTGGGTCAAGGAAGAGATTAATGACGGTATTTATGAGGGAAAAAAATTACCGGAATCAGGCAATATCATGTCCGTAGATATTAATGGTTTATCAGTGGAGACAAATCAAGACAAGGCGGACGCTAATTTTAATAGTGATTATTTTTGGATAAAAAATGCCGGCTTAAGGGGTATGGCGCGTGGTGGTTATTGGGATAATGGTGCTGGAGCAGGTGTTTACGCAATGTATTTAGTATCACCACCATCATTTGCTGGTGCGGGCATTGGATTTAGATGTGTAAAATAGTACTAATTTTGAATTTTTAATTTCAAATTTTGAATGACGGGATTTAAAAATTAATTAATTAAAAAATGACTCAAAAATCAAAATTATTTTCATGAGATTAATTAAGGATACAAAAATTATTTATTTTCTCTTGGCGGTTGTTTCGCTTTTTTTTGCATATAGTCTTTCTGCGATGACTAGTTTGACTGATCGAATTTCCACTTCTAATCCTGACGTTCTTGCGAACCATGAATTTATTTTTAAAGTTTCTAAAGGTATTCCAGCCGGAGGCAAGGTGCAAGTTGTTTTTGATCCAGGCTATTTTACGCTCGAAGATGGTTTCGATTATACTGATGTTGATTTTGCGACCGGACCAACGTTTAATGGTCCCTTTATGGACAGGGAAGTTTCAGAATTTCAAAATATTATCTCTGATCGTGCCTCGGCGGTTTTAACAAGTGGTCAAGCTAAAGTTTTTATTGATTTAAACACATCTACAGGGGTGGCAGCCGGTGATTATGTCCGCATTCTTTTGGGCAAAAATGCACAATATGGAGATGTTGGTGATAGGGGAATTCTTAATCCTGGACAGATTGAGTCGCGAATTATTTATGTTGATACTTATAGCGAGAACGGTGTTAGAATAGAGGGTGGCAGTACCAGGGTGGCGATTGTTAATCCAGTCAAAACAAGTAGTTATATTATGCGTAAGGCAATGGATGGTTCACCAAGTGGTTGGTTGAGTTTTGGCACCACGCAAACTATTATGTCCTTGATGACCAATTATAAAGGCTTTTGTCGTTATTCAACAGCCTCGGGGACTCCTTATGCTTTAATGACTAATAGTTTTTCTTATGTCGGTGGTGAAAAAAGCTATTATCATACAGTTTTACTTAATGGTTTGGGTGCTGGTGGTACATATAATTTTTTTGTTCGCTGTGATGATGGTAATGGAAGCGGAGATGACGTGAGTGAGTGTCATTATCAGATTGCATCATCAACATATGATGAAATAGTTGGTGTGACCACCAATTTCTTTATTCCGGTAGTAGAAGAATGCGTTGACTATGATATAACATTTAGTATTACAGCAGTTTCCGGGAGTTCCGGGGACTTATCTGGCGATGGTGCGGGAGGCACTGGTTCCGGTGGTGGTACGGGAGATGGCATTGGCCCAGGGACCGGCCCAGGCACTAACACCGGTGGTGGTGGTACATCATCTGGTAGCGGCGGTTCCGGCGGCGGTTCCGGCGGCGGCACAGGTACTTTAATAGGTTCTGGTGGCGGGAGTTATTTGCCTTATCCGCCATTGCCAGGCGCGCCAGGGGTTATTTTAATAGGATTTGCGTATCCGAATACGGATGTCAATGTGTTAAAGGACGGGCAGACGGCTGGCTTGATCAAGACAGATGCCAAGGGTGTTTTTAAGGGATTTTTAGAAGATTTAAGTCAAGGCACTTATTCATTTGGTTTGTGGGCTAATGATTCGTTGGGAAGTAGGTCGGTTACTTATTCTACGACCTTTTTTATTCAGCAAGATACCCAAACTACCGTTTCAGATATAATTTTAGCGCCCACAATTGCAATTAATAATCAATCCAGTGTTATGCTAAATGTTTATGGAGGGGCAGTGCCACTAGCGAGTGTGGAGGCCTGGCTTTATCCCAAAAAAACGACCGCAGTATTAGCATCTGAAATTATAAAGGCAACATCTATGGCTGATGTGAATGGTAGATGGAGCACTAATATTGATACGAGCAAGTTGGCAAGCGGCCAATACTTGGTAAAAGCGAGAATTACTGTAACTGGAGCGGGCACTAGCGGCTTTTCGCAGGCGCTGGAGTATAATTTGAATGTGATAGCTGAACAAAAACCTGCTGGCGCGTGCTCTGGGGGTGATTTAAATCAAGATGGCAAAGTAAACATCGTTGATTTTTCCATCTTGCTTTACAATTGGAATACCGCCGACGTTTGCGCTGACCAAAACAATAGCGGCAAGGTTGATTTAATTGACTTTTCAATTATGATGTTCTATTGGACTGGGTAGGGGTTAGAAAATTTATTTTTTTTGAATTTTGTGGTATAATCTAAATATAAAAATAATCTGTTGATAACTTTAAGTTAATATGAGTTTTTTAGATAAATTAAAAGTAAAAGTTGAGGAGGGGCATCAAGATGCTTCTGGTGAAGTTAAAACTGGGCAACCGAAAAAGGCGTCTGGTTTTATGCAGTTGAGCGTGGATATTTTTCAAACACCGACTGAAGTGATTGTTTATGCACCGATTCCCGGTATTAATATTAGCGAGGTTAATATTACAATCGAGAATGAAAATGACGTAGTCACTATTCAGGGAAAAAGAGAATTGCCAAAATTACCAGAAGAGGAGACGGGTGAATTCGTGGAAAAAAAATATTTACGTCAAGAATGTCAGTGGGGACCATTTTATCGCCAAATCATTCTACCGCAAGAGGTTAATGTGGCAAATGTAAGTGCAAAATTTAAAAAAGGAGTTTTAATCTTAAGGTTGCCATTATTGCGTTTGCAAGGAGGAGGACGAAAGAAGATTAACGTGGATCTTAGTTCGGTAGAAGCAGAAATTATTGCTAGAAGTTTAAGGAATGGATTTTAATTCTCTCTGTTTGCGCTGAATGAGAAATAATTTTTAATAAATAATTTTGTCCGTGACGGCGGGCCTAAACACGATATTATGATAAGGAGGAAAAAAATTAAATTATTATTATTTTTTATTTTTAATATGGCAATTTTGCCATGGTTGGGTAGTCCGGTTAGTGCAGCTGGAGCTACTCTTTTTGTTTCACCTAGTACCGGCTCATATGATCTTGGTAAGAACTTTACAGTCAAGGTAATGATCAACAGTGGCGGCGGAGTTGGTATTAACGCTGGTGAAGGCTCTCTTAAATATGATTCAAGCGCTTTGTTGGTAACAGCAGTTTCTAAAGGAAGTTCAATATTCAATCTATGGACAACGGAACCGACATATTCCAATACGGCTGGCACAATTACTTTTGGCGGTGGATCCCCAAGCTCTTATAAGGGTACAGCTGGTGAGGTTTTTAGTGTCACCTTTAGCACTAAAAAGGTTGGTGACACAAATGTAACTTTCACCTCAGGAACAATTTTAGCGGCTGATGGTAGGGGAACAAATATTTTTAGCGGATTTGGTAATGCTAAATTCACTATTAAAGAGGCGGCTAAAAAAGAAGAACCGAAAAAAGAAGAACCGAAAAAGGAAACTCCGACAACAACTGGTGATAATTCAGGACTTTTGCCACCATTGCCAGAAATTAGTTCTAAGACTCATCAAGAAACAACTATTTGGTATCAAAACAATAAGCCAGAGTTTATTTGGAAGTTGTTGCCTGATTTAGTTGGTATTAATTATGTCATTGACAGTAAACCAACGACCGACCCTGGCACGACCATGGAAAGCGTAATTGAATCAAAAATATTTGAAAATACTAAAGACGGTGAATGGTATTTCCATTTAAAGTATAAGAATAAAGCTGGTTGGAGTCAGCCTTCACACCGTAAATTCATGATTGATGTGACACCGCCAGAGAATTTTTCTATTACCGTGGACACTGGTGGAGACACCACTAATCCGGCACCACGTTTACGTTTTAGGACTAAAGATGTCGCTTCCGGAATCGATCATTATACTGTAAAAATAGACAATAAATTAGAACAGGTAAAACCAGAAGAGGTGGATAAGGGTTACTATCAATTAACTCCACTTGAACCAGGTGAGCGTAAAATTGAAATTACTGCCATTGATAAGGCGAATAACATCGCGACGTCAGCCGCTATGTTCATGATTGATCCTTTGCGAGCGCCGATTATTAGTAGTATCCCTAAATTAATTACCAAAGCAGAAGACTTGGTAATTCAGGGAACTAGTTTTTATCCAAGAGTGACTGTTAAAATTTTTATTGCCAGCGGTAAAAATGATCCAGAAGAATTTACCACCAAGACTGATGATAGTGGTAATTGGTCCTATTTCCATAACGGCCGTTTGGCAAAGGGTAATTATGACATTTGGGCTAAGATAATTGATGACCGGGGTGCGCAGAGTTTAAATAGCTCTAAAAATCTTTTAACTCTACAAGCACCATCGTTAGTTGATCAGTATGGAGTTTGGGTGATTATAGTGTTGTTAATAATTATCATGCTTTTGTCTCTTTATATTCATTATGTAAAGAAAAAGTTTTTCGATGAGAAAACCAGGATCAAGAGCGAAACTACTGAGGTTAAGATGAAATTGGGTAAAATCTTTGCAGCCTTGCGCGAAGAGGTGGATGAGTTGATGCAAATGGCTGATAAGAAACCGGGCCTATCTGAGTCTGAGCGACGTGTTAAGGAGAAGTTACAAGAGTCACTGGATATCTCGGAAGAGTTTATTAATAAGGAGGTTGAAGATGTGGAAAAAGAAATAAAATTGCCTAAGGTAATGAGACAGTAGGATTTTTCAAAATCACTATAAATTTAAAGGACGAATAAGAAATTATTCGTCCTTTTTTGTACTTATGCACATATCCACAGGTCAAAACTTCTTGTCTTGTAAGCTATTAGTGCTATATTATAAAAAAAATGCACAATTTGCCCTAAAAATGAATAAAGTTATCCATCTTGACTACACTATATATAGTGGTATAATAATAATAGGTAACACAAGATGTGGTATTTCCTTAAAAGTTAGCAAAATAATTTATGAAGTGTCCAATTTGCAGTCATCAAGATACAAAAGTGGTTGATTCAAGGGTATCAGCGGATGAATTATCAATCCGGAGACGTCGAGAATGTCTAAGATGTGAATTTCGTTTCTCCACCTATGAGTCAGTCGAAATTTTGGACCTGACTATTGTGAAAAAGGATGGTCGTAAAGAAGCCTATAATCGAGAGAAGATAGTTAAGGGCTTAAGGCGGTCATTGGAGAAGAGACCAATTAGCGACGAAGATTTTAAACAATTAATCAATGTCATTGAGCGCGATTTGCAAGCGCTACGTAAAACGGAAATAGCCTCTGATTTGATTGGTGAGATTATTATGGATCACTTGAAGAAGGTGGACAAGGTGGCCTATATCCGATTTGCCAGTGTGTATGAGTCATTTGAGGATGCGGAAACATTCTTGGAGGAACTAGAAAAATTGATTGATAAAAAAACTACTAATAAAAAGAAAAATTAATAGTTGAAAGTTATTTTTATGAAAAGATAAATCTAATTTTTGCACAAAGCCCATGCATAGAGAAACAATTAAACAGATTATAAAGAGATCTGGGGAGATTGTAAATTTTGACCCCAAAAAAGTTGAAAAAGCAATCTACAAGGCAACAGTGGCCGTTGATAGAGCTAACAAAGCTTTGGCTGAAAAGTTAACTATCGAGACTATCAAAAAAATTAACGAAAAATTTCACGTGCGTAGTATCCCAGCCGTTGAAGAAGTACAGGACATTGTTGAGCGCGTGATCATTAACAATAATCACACAAAGATTGCTAAGGCTTATATCTTGTATCGTGACCAACACCGACAATTACGTGACATTGGTGATACTATGCAAGGGGAGAAGTTGATGGAGGATTACTTGGGACGAGCGGATTGGCGCTTGAAAGAAAATAGTAATATGAGTTTCTCCGTTCAGGGTTTAAATAATTATTTAGCTTCCGCTGTTTCGGCAAAATATTGGTTGAATAAATTATATCCGCAAGAAATCCGCAATGCCCATGTTAATGGCGATTTCCATATTCATGATTTAGGTATGTTAGCACCGTATTGTTGTGGTTGGGATTTAAAAGATTTATTGATTCGCGGTTTCGGTGGTGTGGATGAAAAGATTCAGAGCAAGGCTCCAAAACATTTTCGCTCTGCTTTGGGTCAAGTAGTAAATTTCCTTTATACTTTGCAAGGCGAGGCAGCCGGTGCACAAGCCTTTGCTAATTTCGATACCTATCTAGCTCCTTTTATTAGATACGACAATTTATCATACAAAGATGTTAAGCAAGCCTTGCAAGAGTTTATGTTCAATTTGAACGTACCGACTCGAGTAGGCTTTCAAACTCCGTTTACTAATGTGACTTTGGATGTTACCCCTTCTAAGATGACTGCGGCTGAGTATGTAATCATCGGTGGCGAGGTCATGCCAGAAAAGTACGGTGAGTTTCAAGAGGAAATGGATATGTTTAACCGCGCCTTTGCAGAAGTGATGATTGAGGGTGATTCCACTGGACGCGTGTTTGCTTTCCCGATTCCGACCTACAATGTTGACAAGAATTTTGATTGGAATAAAGAAGCCTTGATTCCAATGTGGGAGATGACCGCTAAATACGGTATTCCGTACTTTTCAAACTTTATTAATTCCGATATGGACCGTGACGATGCACGTAGTATGTGTTGTCGTTTACGATTAGACAATCGTGAATTGCGCAAGCGAGGTGGTGGTTTGTTTGGTGCTAATCCGCAAACAGGTTCTTTGGGGGTAGTGACAATCAACCTCGCGCGTATTGGCTATTTAGCAAAAGACAAAGAAGATTTCAAAAATAGATTGTTGAAATTGATGGATTTGGCAAAAGAGAGTTTGGAAATCAAGAGAAAAATTATCGAGAAATATAGTGATGACCGTCTTTATCCCTACTCAGCGCATTATCTGCAAAACGTTAAAGAAAGATTCGGAACTTACTGGCAGAATCATTTCAATACTATTGGTATCAACGGCATGAATGAGGCTCTTTTGAACTTTATTCACCGTGATATTGCTAGCAAGGAAGGTAAAGAATTAGCTGAAGAAATATTGGATTTCATGCGTGAGAAGTTAATGGATTACCAAAATGAAACTAATAATCTATACAACCTCGAAGCGTCACCGGCTGAAGGTGCGACCTATCGTTTTGCCAAGAAGGACAAGGAATTATATCCGAACATTATTGTAGCTAATGACGATGCGGTTAAGAATCAAGGGGCTAATCCTTATTATACCAATTCAACCCATTTACCGGTTGGTCATACAACTGATATTTTTGAAGCGCTAGACTTGCAAGATAATTTGCAAACAAAATATACTGGCGGCACGGTTTTACACGGCTTTATTGGTGAGCGCATTAAAGATATTGAGTCTTGCAAGGCATTGGTTAAGAGAATTGCTGAGACATATAAATTGCCATACTTTACGATTACTCCAACATTCTCGATTTGCCCTAAGCATGGCTATTTATCCGGGGAGCATAAGTATTGTCCAAAGTGTGACAAGGAAATCGGTTATGTCGAAGGTGAAGTGTCAGGAGTTGAAATTATTACTAGACATGGAGAGCCAGTTGGCGAGAGACGTATTGTAGAGCGTGTTGAAGGCAATGATGACAATGAGAGAAACTTAATTCATTCATTAAGCTAATCAATTATTTAATATAATTAAAATAAAAATATCGAAAATAAAATTTAATAATTAGGAGGATTATTACTTAATTTTAAATTCTATTTCATATCAAACAATATGAGCCCAATACAAACACAAAGACAAGAATGCACAATCTACAGCCGCGTGGTAGGGTGGATCACCCCAACTCGTAATTGGAACAATGGTAAGAAGTCAGAATATGTAGATCGAAAAACATACGAAGTAGATGGTTGTGGTTGTTAATTAATTGTAAAGCACTATGTTGTCTTGGAGTTCGCCATGGCGGACTCCTTGGCGATGAAAGCAGTGCTGTTATTTGATAGTTTATGATCATTGGCGGATTAGAGAAATTTAGTTTAATCGATTACCCTGGGCATTTGGCTGCAATTGTTTTTACCTCTGGTTGCAATTTCCGTTGCCATTTTTGTTATAATCCTATGCTTGTCGAGCCGGGACGAATATCATCTTCGGATGACAAAGAAAAAGGTCGTTCTCTTGGGACTGGTTTTAATCAGATTCAAGAGAGCGACCTCTTTGAGTTTTTGCAAACACGTGTGGGCAAGATTGATGCTGTGGTCGTAACTGGCGGTGAGCCGACATTGCATCATGATTTGCCAGAATTTATAAAAAAATTAAAAGATCTTGGTTTTAAAGTGAAGCTTGATACCAACGGCACCAACCCACAAGCTCTTAAAAATTTATTAGAACAAAGCTTGATTGACTATATTGCCATGGATATTAAAGGACCTTTTGAAAAATATGACCTGGTGGTGGGTGCGCAAATAAACAAGGATGATTTGGCAGAAACTATTTCTTTGATCAAAGCCAGCGGTCTATCTTATGAATTTCGTAGCACTATTGTGCCTGGCTTGCATGAGTTTGACGATGTTGCGAAAATGGGAGAGATGATCAAGGGCGCGCAGAAATGGTTTTTACAACCTTTTAAATCGGATGTAGAATTGGTGAATAATGCTTTTAAAAATGCCACTACATATAGTGATGCCGATATGGAAAAGATGTGCGAAGTTGGAAAGATGTATGTGGATTTTTGCGAGGTAAGATAAGTTTATTTTTTTAAAATATATAAATTTAAAAATTAATAAAATTTTATGACAGTTACACAAAATTTAAATGAAGGTGGCTCGCTTACAGATGGCGATGTTCGCGAGATGGTGAAGAAAAACTTGCAACTTAGCGAAGAGATGCATGTCATGATGAAGAAAATGAATAGCTTTATTTTTTGGTCCAAAGTCGGAGGCTTTTTAAAATTTTTAATTATTTTCTTGCCGTTAATTTTGAGTGCTATTTACTTAACACCATTATTGAAAAATGCGCTTGGTCAATATCAACAGCTTTTAAATATGGGACAACCGGTTGACGGTGCAGTGACTGGAGTGGATCTTAAAAAAATTGACATAAAATCTTTACCACCGGAGATACAGAAATTGATTCCAAAGAAATAATTAATGGAAAATCTAATTAAAAATCTAGAAGAATTGCGCGAGCGGGTTATTGAGACTTGGCGGCTTTTGGATATTGATCGCAAGCAAGCGCGGATGATGGAAGCTGAATTTCGGATGAATGCGGAGGGGTTTTGGGATAATCAGGAGGAGGCTGTGCGGGTGAGTCGAGAGACCGAGGATTTGAAAAAGGAGGTGGAGGAGTGGATTAATTTAAAAAAAGAAATTACGGATTTAGAGGAGATGGTGGCCTGGGCACAAAACGAGGGTGATACTTCGCTTCACGATGAGGCACAGGTGAAATATCAAGAACTCAAGGATAAGTATGAGCAGTATGAATTTTATGTTTTATTCGGCGAGAGATATGATGAAGGTAATGCAATAATCTCTGTGCATGCGGGTACGGGTGGAGTAGATGCGCAGGACTGGGCGGAGATTTTGGAGCGGATGTTTTTGCGTTTTGCGGAAAAGCGTAAGTGGAAAGTGAATCTAATTGATCGCACTGTCGGCGCTGAAGCGGGAATTAAGAGCGCGACTTATCATATCTATGGTCGTTGGGCTTACGGCTATTTTAAAAGCGAATCTGGTGTTCATCGCCTGGTTAGGATTTCGCCCTTTGACTCGGAGGCGATGCGTCACACTTCTTTTGCGCTTGTGGAGGTAATTCCGGAATTGCCCGAGGCGGTGGATATTGAGATTGCCGATAGTGATATTCGCATTGATGTTTTTCGCTCATCAGGGCCAGGCGGGCAGAGTGTGAACACAACAGATTCAGCGGTGCGCATCAAGCATTTGGCGTCCGGTATTGTTGTGACCTGCCAAAACGAAAAATCACAACACCAAAACAAGGAATCAGCTTTGAAGATTTTGAAGTCAAAATTGTTTAAACTCCAAGAGGAAGAGCGCGAAAAAGAAGAGCGCAAAATCAAGGGTGAAGCGCAAAAGGCAGAGTGGGGCAAACAGATTCGCTCGTACGTCATGCAGCCGTATAAAATGGTCAAGGATCACCGCACCCAATGCGAGACGCAGGATATTGATGGGGTTTTGAATGGCGATTTGGAGAGATTTATGGAAGAGTATTTGCGGTGGATTAGGGAAGTGTAAAAATTAAATCGAAGATGGCTATAATACTCCCTCGCCCCGCGGGAGAGGGTTGGGGTGAGGGGCAGTCTTAGAAAAAAATGACAAAATTATTTAACCAACCCCAACAAAAAAATATCCGTAAAGTTTTAAGAAAACAGCCCATAACTTGTGAGCGAATTTTATGGGGAAGAGTCAGAGATAGTCAGCTCGGGGATTTTAAATTTAAAAAACAATTCGGTATTGATAAATATATAGTTGATTTTTGTTGTTTTGAGGCTAAGTTAGTTGTTGAACTTGATGGCGCTACGCATAGCACTGACAAGGAAATTCAATATGACGTTAAGCGACAAAAATTTTTAGAAGAGCAGGGTTTTTTAGTAAAGAGGTATAACAATTCAGACGTAAAAGAAAATTTAATATTAGTATTGGAGGATATTGTGGCGACATGTCGAGAGCGGGTAAACATTCTTCATTTATAAACCGACCCCTCACCCTGGCCCTCTCCCGCGGGGCGAGGGAATATATTAGCATGCTTCCTTTTTCCAAATCAAAACTATTCTTCTATTCCTGTCTCGCCTTTATAACCGGCATTACCATCGCATCTTTTTTGCCTATTAGCTTCCTTAAAAATGACATCCAGTGGTTTGCTGCCAGTATCATTTTCACAGTTCTGACTTTTTTAGTCTGGAATACAGCCAATAAGAAACATATCCTAATAAATATGTTTTTTTTACTTAGCTTTTTTGCTTTGCTTGGCATCTGGCGTTTCTCTTTGACAATTCCAAAAACGGACGCTAATAAGATTTGGTATTATAATAATCAAGAAGTGCAATTGATTGGCAAGGTGAGTGAAGAGCCGAGTTTAAAAAAGAGTAATCAGAAAATAACTCTTAATAATCTACAAATCGCAAAGCAGGAATTTAAACTCCCTCGCCCCGCGGGAGAGGGTCGGGGTGAGGGGGAAGTGGTTGAAGGTAAGGTTTTAGTGACAACAAATCTCTATCCCGAATTTGCCTACGGCGATGTCGTCTCATTGACCTGTAAATTAAAAGCACCAGAAGAATTTGAAGGTTTTGCGTATGATAAATATCTGGCGCGCTATGATATTTATAGCGTTTGTTATTATCCCAAAAATATCAAAAAGCTGGATACGGAGCTGGACGTGGTCGATTTAATTTATTCCAATATCTATAAATTCAAAAATATCCTGCGCACCAAAATTAACCAAGGCATGAGCGAGCCGGAAGCGAGTTTTGGGCGGGCGATGATTTTGGGGGATATGGGAGCGATGGATGAGAATTTGAATAATAGTTTTGCACGCACGGGTTTGAGCCACGTGATCTCGATTTCCGGGTCGCACGTCGCGATTCTGATTGTCATCTTGGCCTTCGTTTTCTTGGCGCTTGGATTTTGGCGGCAGCAACTTTTTTATGTGATTTCAATAACCTTGACGGTGTATATTATTATGATTGGCGCGACCGCGGCAGCGGTGCGGTCATTGGTGATGGGTATGCTTGTTTTGCTTGGCATACATTTAGGTCGACTCAATCGTATGGACATTTCTCTAGTTTTTGCCGCAGCGGTTATGCTATTATTCAATCCCATGTTGCTACGTTATGACGCTGGCTTCCAGCTGTCGTTCTTGGCGGTTTTTGCGATTATTTTTTTGCATCCACAATTTCTTAAACTTTACGCAAAGTTAATTGATAAATATCCATTTTTAAATAGGCAATTTTACAAAATCTTCTTCGAGATTATTTCGATTTCATTGCTAATTCAGATTCTCACTTTCCCAATCTTATTTTTCAGTTTCAAGCAATTTTCTCTCATCGCCCCCTTGGCAAATTTATTAATTCTCTGGACGCTGCCGTTCTTGTTAGCGTCGCTAATTGCTGGTCTGATTGCCAGTTTTGTTTTCCCAAGTTTTGCTCTGGTCTTATTTTTTCCCGCCAAAATTTCCTTGGCTTATATAATTTTTATTGCCCAAACTCTCGAAAAGCTACCCTGGGCTTATCTGAAATTCTAGATTACTGTGTTTAATTTACTCTTAATGTTTCCCATGCTATACTATAAGTAGAAAGATAGATAAAGAGTATCTGTCTTCTGAAAAAGCTTCACCAAGAGCTAACAAGATTTGGATCAAAATAGTAGACATTGGCTTTCCGCAGTTTTCCGCACCTCGTGAGGTAGGAAATAGGAAAATGGTTCAAAAGATTTCTTGCTCATGTGCATGTTTGGATGAATTTATTTCACCTGAATTACAGGAGCCCGAATGAATCTGTTGTTCACAACAGAACCGGTAGATACTTCAGCCAATTCTTGTATGGTCTCATTTGGTGGGGCTTTTTTAGTTGTCAAAAAGACTTGAAACCGTAACGGTTGGTTGTTAGAATATTAATTATCGGGATGTGGTCTAGAAGCTTAAGGCGCATGGCTGGGGGTCATGAAAACGCAGGTTTAAATCCTGTCGTCCCGACAATTATAAAAAAGCCGACGTGGTGAAATTGGTAGACACGCTAGATTCAGGTTCTAGTGAATTTATTCGTGCGAGTTCAAGTCTCGCCGTCGGCACTGTTGTGGGATGAAAAAAGAGTGAATTTTTTTGCTGATTGACTTTTTTATAGAATTGTGTTAGATTTTTTTATATTTACTTTAAATAAACAAATAGATTAAAAAAAGGAGGTGCGAGATGGGCTCACGGGAACGGAAAATTCAACAAGATTTTCTTAAAAACTTGTGGCCTGTCATGGTCGCGATTATCAGTAATAATGAGGAGCGCTTCTTGGTGGTTAAGGAAATGGTTAATTTTTCAAAATGCGTTATTGGAGTCGCTGATAGCCAAGCCGCTGCCTGGAACTGTGTTTTAGATGAATGCCGTGAAATGCAACAAGCGACCTGGAGCCATGGCGTTCAGTTTAAGGACTGGCTCTTGGAAGATAGAGCCATGTATAAGTACGAATTGGTTGACCCGGATTTCTTGGGAATGCCAATGCTGTGGACCGTGGTTGTGGAGATCCATAAATTAAACAAAAGTAATTGCTTGGCTTTTCTCCTGAAAAATCTTTAAAAATATCGCCCCAAGTCTGATTTACAGGTTTGGGGTTTTTTATTTGTAAAATTGTCCAAACTTGACGTTCTGCCTTGAATTTTTTAATAAAAGTGCTATTATAAGTGTATTATTATTTATAAGTCGCTGTTTAGCGTTACACATTTATGGAATACAAAAGACACCCCGAAAACTTATTTAATCACTTATTATCGATAATTTTTATTTATCCCATGATAGCCCCTTTGCTGGTTTTAGATTTTTTTCTAGAAATTTATCATAATATTGCTTTTCGTCTCTACGGTCTTCCTTTGGTTGATCGTTCGAAGTATGTTAGAATTGACAGACATCGACTTCCTTATTTAGGGCCAGTAGCAAAGCTAAATTGTCTTTATTGTGGTTATGCCAATGGCTTATTGGCTTATGCAGTTAAGGTTGCCGGCGAGACGGAGGTTTATTGGTGTGGGATCAAACACAAATCCGGTAATGGCTATATTGAGCCGAAACATCATGAAGATTTTTTGGCTTATGGTGATGAGGTGGCTTATCGTCAACTTGGTAAAGAAAAAGTTTGTAAATTAAGCAAGGAAAAAATATGAGTAAACTGGATAAAGAATTTGAAGTAGTTATTGATAGAATGCATCATACGGGCGAGGGAGTGGGGCGATATAAAAATCGTTCTATTTTTGTGTTTGGCACGATGGTGGGCGAGCGAGTTTTGGTGCGACCAATTAAGGTAAGTCGGGGCAAGGCGAAGGCGCAGGTCTTGCAGATTTTGGATTCGTCAGCGGATCGTCAAAAGGAAAAAGAGAATCATTATTTATCATGTAGTCCATGGCAAATTATTAATTATCCAAAGCAATTAGAGTATAAGGCTGAGATGGCTAAGAAATTATTTAGTAATGAGATGGGTTTAGTGCCTGACGAAGCGGTGATGATTGTTGGCTCCAAGGCTGAATGGCAGTATCGCAATAAAATGGAATTTAGTTTTGTAAAAAAAGAAACCGATGATCTGAGCCTGGCTTTTCACGTCCGTGGTCGTCGCTATGATTGTTATGAATTGGATGAATGTGTTTTGGCGAGTGAGAAGATAAACAGCGTGGCAAGTGCGGTGGTTAAGATTTTGAATGAGCGCCAAGTTGGAATTGAGTCTTTAAAAAATTTGGTGTTGCGTTATAGTCAGGCCGAGGATAAGTGTTTGGCAGTTTTATATGTGAAGGATGAGAATTTTGCAATTTTTGATTTGGCTCTTAATGAAGTGGTTGGCTGGCAAATAATTTACTCAGACCCGCAATCGCCCGCGACGGTGATAACCAAGGTTTTGCATCAGCAGGGCCGTGATTACTTGGAAGAGAAAATTGATTTCTTAAAATTGCGTTTTCGTCATTCTAATTTTTTTCAAATCAACCCGCCCTTATTTGGTGAGCTGATGAATTTTGTTAAAGATAATATTAAAAAGGGTGGAGACTTGATTGATCTCTATGCTGGCGTGGGCACGATTGGTTTCTTTTTGACCAAACAATTTAATAATATTATTAGTGTTGAGTTAGATGATGAAGCGGTGAAGATTGCACAGGAAAATATTGCTATCAATAATTTGCAAAACATCACTTTACATTCCGGCGCCTCAGAAAAGCAGGACTTGAATGGTATTTTTTCTTTAGCCAAAACTTTGGTAGTGGATCCGCCGCGCAGTGGCCTACATCCTAAGGTGACGAAGGCAATTTTGAAATCAAAAATAAAACAGTTTATATATATATCTTGCAATCCCTTGACGCAAGCCAAGGACATGCGCTTGTTAAAGCAGAAATATAAAGTAAAAAAATGGCGCTTGTTTGATCTGTATCCGCAGACACCGCACATGGAAAGCGTTTTAATTCTGAGACGGAAAATTTGGGGATGGTTTTAATTCCACCGTCATCCCCGCGAAGGCGGGGATCCAGGCGCCACAGATTTTGGATACATAATTATAGAGACTAATCTTGATAAAATTTTAATAACAATAAATACTTTTTTATATTTTTATTATTAAAATCTACGCGCTCTCGCTTGTGTCACTTTTGGAAGCAAAAGTAACCAAAACTTTTGGGGGTGTTCAATGCACTATCACAAGCAAAGGTTTTGTTATTTTAAGACTGGCGTTTAGTTCACACCCCCAAACCCCCGTGGTTATTTTAATTTTATTTTTTAATTGTAAATGATAAATCTATGAAAATAATCTTCGCCACTCATAATGAGGGCAAATTAATCGAAATGAAAAAAATCCTCCATGACTTCGAGGTGGTCGGTGCCGAAGAGGCTGGTGTTTTTGAAGATGTTGTCGAGGACGGCGCCACTTTTGCTGAAAATGCATTAAAGAAGGCGCGTTTTGTTGTGAGCAAAACTGGCGCGATGGCCATTGCTGATGATTCTGGCGCTTGCATCAAGGCGCTTGATGGTGCCCCGGGAATTTTTTCCGCTCGCTGGGCGGGTGATAATGATATTGCCGATTTTACTTTGGAAAAAATAAAAGACGTTCCCGAAAGTCAACGTCAAGCTTGGTTTGAAACCGCTGCCGCTCTCGTTTTACCAGACGGTCGCGAATTTGTTTTCACAGGTCAAATGCATGGTAATATGACTTTTGAGAAAAGAGGTGAGTCCTTGCCAAAATTACCCTATGACTCAATTTTTATTCCCGATGGACACACGCTAACTTGTGCTGAGATGGGCAATGAAGCGAAAAACAAAATCAGCCACCGTGGTCAGGCGTTTTTGGAGTTGCGGGAGTTTTTGTTAAATCATAAAAATGTCTAAGATTGAAAATTTGAAAAAAGATTTGCACGCTCTGGCTAGTTCTCATCAGGCTGCACTGTTGCAGCGATTTTTCAAAACCAGTCCGGGTGAATATGGCGAGGGAGATATATTTCTCGGTATTAAGGTGCCGGTGCAGAGAATTATCGTGAAAAAATATCGCGATTTACCCTTAGTAGATGTTTTGGATTTTTTGCAAAGCCAGATTCATGAACAGCGGATGGTGGCCTTATTGATTTTGGTGGAGAAATTCAAGCGCGGGAAAGATAATGAAAAAGAGCAAATATTTAAGGCTTATTTGGGTAACACGAAATGGATAAATAATTGGGATTTGGTAGATGTAACCTGCCATCATATTGTGGGGCAATATTTAGCCGATAAAGACCGTGGCGTCTTGTATGACTTGGCAAAATCAACAGATTTATGGCAAAAACGGATTGCCGTGGTGTCAACTTTTGCTTTTATACGTAATAATGATTTTTATGATATACTTAAGATAGCGGAAATATTGGTTAATGATAAACACGACTTGATTCAAAAAGCGGTGGGTTGGATGTTGCGAGAGGTGGGGAAGCGCGATCAAATGGTGGAGGAGGTTTTTTTGAAGAAATATTACCAGACAATGCCGCGGACGATGTTGCGGTATGCGATTGAAAAATTCAGCGAGAGCGAGAGAAGGTTTTATCTAGGAAAGAAATAAATCTTTTCTGTCATCCTGGAGCGGAGCGATAGGATCTTCGACTACGTAAAAAACGTACAAAGTGGAAGATTCTATCACTACACTTCGTTTCGTTCCAGAATGACAAGATAGATTAATAACTGTAAATAAAAAATATGAAAATATTACAAATCAATTGTGTCTATCCTCCCTACAAAAGCGGCATGAGTAATTCGGTCGCTCGTTTTGGTGAGCAACTAGTTGCGGCCGGTGATGAGGCGACTGTTATGACGCTTGATTTTGGTCATAAGGCGGAAGAGGTTATTGGTGGTGTGAAGGTCATTCGCCTGAAGCCGTGGTTGCGCTTGGGTTTGGCGGGATTTTTGCCACAGTTACTTTGGAAATTGCGCGGTTATGACGCGGTGGTCTTGCACTATCCCTTTTTTGGTGCGGCCGAGGTGGTTTGGTTGGCGAAGTTACTTTATGGCAAGAAAATAAAGTTGTTTATTTATTATCACATGGATACGGGCGAGTTGGTGGGCTTAGCGCGAGCATTGAGCTTGCCGGCGCGAATGATTAAGACAATGCTGTTTAGACAGGCGGAAAAGATTATGGTCTCGAGTTTAGACTATGCTGAGCATGGGGCGATTGGAGATTATTATTTAAGGAACAAGGAGCAATTTGTCGAGATTCCCTTTGGAGTTGATATTGAGAAATTTAAATGTGTAAAATGTTCATCAAAAACTGATCCATCTCAAGATGGCGAATTAAACTTTGTCCTGGATATTCTTTTTGTGGCCGCTTTGGATCGTGCTCATTATTTCAAGGGCGTCGATATTCTATTGCACGCCGTGGGTCGTTTGCGTGAGCGAGGGATAAGTAATTGGCGCTTGAATATTGTTGGCGATGGCGATATGCGCCGTGAATACGAGTTGTTGGCGAAATCTCTAAATATTGGCGACCGAGTCGTTTTTCGCGGTCGTTTAAGCGATGAAGAATTAGTTAACATTTACAAAACGGTTAATTTATTTATTCTGTCATCAATAAATAACCACGAAGCCTTTGGTATCGTCTTGATTGAAGCGATGGCGTCTGGCAATCCCGTGGTTGCTTCTAATTTGCCGGGCGTGCGTAGTGTTTTTGTTGATGGAGAGCAAGGTTTCTTGTCGCGACCAGGTGATATTGAAGATTTGAAAAAGAAAATCGCGCTTTTTGTTCAAGATGAAAATTTGAGTCGAACAATGGGTAATAGGGCACGACGTCTAGTTGAAGAAAAGTACTCCTTGGGCGTGATGGGGAAGAAATTTAGGGAAATATTGCAATTATAAAGTTATATTCTATGAAAACATTTTGGGCAGGTGGATTTTTGTATAATCCAAAAATTAATTCTGTATTATTGCATAAGCGAGATGCAAATACAAAGTTTAATCCAAATGCTTGGGCTTTTTTTGGAGGATTGAATGAAGATTTAGAAACACCAATTAATTGTTTCATTAGAGAACTTAATGAGGAGATTGGGGTTAAAGTCGCTCCAGTAGATGTTGTCGAGGTATGTGATTATTTTAATGAAGAATTTCAAACGCATCGGTATGTATTTTATGTTTTAAATAAAATGGAAAAATCAGAATTTGTTTTAGGGGAAGGTGCAGATTTTGATTGGGTTGCTGTTGATAAAATCAATGAATTAAATCTAACTGAAAAAACTTTGAGAGATTTGAAATTATTTATTTTGATAAAAAGTGAAATGCAGAACATTGTTAACGAATTAAAAAAGGCACAGAGTCAAGAAAGATGCCTACGAAAGGCTTATGACGTTTTGATTGCCAAATATCACGGCGAACGAATTAAAACCATTACTAAATTGTTTAATATTCTTGAGAGTGATATTGAGGCTTTATGGCGTAAGAATGGTTTTTTGCACTGTACTAATATTAATTATATACTAAAATCATTATTAGTAGGGAGTGGTTTTTTTAAGAAAGAGGATGTGAGAACCCGTTGGGCCTTGATTTGGTATGTTTCACCACATCAATATGTTCAAGTTAGAATTAATGATAAATGGATTAATGTCGATGTCTGGGCGCATACTTTCGGAATAGAGCTTGGGGACCATGCGCACGGATTTCACTAATTTGATTTATTTAATTGTTTTAAAAAATACACGGCCTCGCCCAAGGCAGGCAGGCGCGTAAAATTAACAAGGAAAAAGACTTAAGTTGATAAAAAAGTATAATAATATGATCGATTTACAAAAATTACAAAAAGATGTTTTTGCCAATAAAGTTACTAAGGGATTTAATGTCACTGATGTCAATTTTGAATTTGGATTGACGCATGGCGAATTGGCCGAGGCGTTTACCGCATACCATAAGAAGCTTCCTGATTTGGGAGAAGAATTGGCTGATGTGGTAATTTATTTACTCGGTCTAGCGGAGATTTTGAATATTGATTTAGAAGAAGAGCTTTTGAAAAAAGTTGAAAAAAATAAGAATCGTGTTTATAAGATTATCGATGGAGTTAATACTAGAATTAAAGATTAAATATGACGACTGACAATAATATTAAAACTAAAAAAATCGCCGTTGTCCACGACCATCTCAGTTGGCCCGGCGGTGGCGAGCGGACGGCTTTGATTATGGCAGAGGAATTGGGCGCGGACTTTATTACCGCCTATGCTATTGACGGCGTTTATGCGGATTATCGTGAGCGCTTGGGCAAGCGCTTTATCGTGTTGTCTGGTGGTATAATCGATTTGCGCATTATTCGCTTTTTTCATACTCGTCTGATTTTTTGGCTAGCGCGTAAGCGCTTGAAGTCTTATGACACCCTGATTGCGTCCGGACAGCCGGCGACTGAAGCGGTGGCTTTTTATAGTCGCAAAGATGCCAGAAAAATAGTCTATACGCACACACCGCCGCGACGGATTTATGATATGCGCGAGTTTAGTCGAAAGACGTATCCGTTTTTTTTGCGACCTTTGTTTGATATTTTTGTGTGGATGTGGCGCCGTTCTTATGAATATGCCGTGCGTCAGTTTGATGTCAATATTGCCAACTCACAAAATATCGCCAATCGTCTCTTGCGTTATGCTGATCTCAAGGCTGACGCGATTGTTTGGCCGCCGATTGCGACTGATAAATTCCAGTGGATTAAGCAAGGGGATTATTTTTTGTCTTGGGGGCGCGTGGATGAGGCGAAGCGGATTGATGTCATTGTGGAGGCGTTTAAAAAAATGCCACAACAAAAATTAATCGTGGCCTCGAGCGGACCCTGTTTCGAGCGAGTACAAAAATTGGCCGAAGGTTGCGCTAATATCGAAATGTTGGGCTATGTGCCGGATGAAAAATTGCGCGAGCTAGTTGGTTCTTGCCGCGCCGCGATTTATATTCCCATGGACGAAGATGCGGGTATGACGCAACTTGAGGCGAATGCGGCTGGTAAGCCCGTGCTAGGCGTGGCTGAAGGGGGATTGCTTGAGACAATCGAAGATGGTGAGACGGGGATTTTGATTCGTTCCAATCCAGACAAGGATAATGTGTCCGAAGCTGTGCAAAAAATGAGCGCGGAATGGTGCCTGGCTCGACGAATTCAATGCGAAGAGCAAGCGCAAAAATATGGAAAAGAAGTTTTTGTGAAGAGGATTAAAGAGTTGCTATAAAAAATATTTTACCAAAAAAACATTTTCCTGTATAATGTCAGCATAAGAATAAATTGAAATTTTGTGAATATATTAAAAAAGATAGTTTTTGTTTTTTTGTTATTTGTTTTAAGCTTGGTGTCGGTTTTTGTTTTCTTGAGTGATTACGAACAAGTTGGAGAGGCTCTTGTTTTGTTTTTAGCTTTTTTGGCCTTCGGCGTTGTTTATTTTTCGGTCAAGAATTTATTAGCAAAAAACAGAGATATTGCCTTGGCAATTGGCGAAATGGCGGCCGGTAATCTTAACAAGCAGATTAAAATCGAAAAAAGGGATGAACTTAGCCAGATTGCAGATTCTTTAAATAATTTAATGGAGCGCTTAAAGTCTGGAGTGGCAATGGATACTTCTGTAAGTCGAGAATTAGAGCAGGCTAAAGCTGATTTTGTGTCCTTGGCTTCGCATCAGCTGCGAACGCCATTATCAATTGTAAAGTGGTATTCAGATTATATTTTGTGTGGCGATGCTGGCGAAATAAATGCGGAACAAAAAAAATATCTAGGCGAAATTTTTAAAACTAATCAACGTATGATTGATTTGGTAAATGCCTTACTGGATGTTTCTCGGATTGACTTGGGAACTTTCTCGATTGAACCTGAACCGACAGATATTATTAAGAAAGCCAATGAAGCGGTGAAGAAATACGAAAGCATTATCAAACTTAAGAAAGTTATCTTTGAGAAAAATTTTGAAAAAATGCCCTTATTAAATCTTGATCCGCGCTTAATTTTGATTGTTTTGGAAAATATTTTATCTAATGCGGTGAAATATACTCCAGACGGAGGCAGAGTTCGTTTTACAATCAAGAAGACTGATGTCAACATCTTGATTAAAGTTTCTGATACTGGTGTTGGCGTATCTCGCGAACTTCGATCTAAAATGTTTTCTAAAATGTTTCGCGCGGCTGATGCCAAGAAAATGGTTGCTGGTGGTAATGGTCTTGGTCTTTATGTGGCCAAGGCAGTAATTGAAAAATCTGGCGGTAAGATTTGGTTTGAATCGCCGAGTATGGAGTTTTTTATTGAAGAAGGTGGTAAGAAGGCCTGGAAGAACCTGATGAAAAGCGGATTAGGAACAACTTTTTTTATTACTATTCCTTTAAAAGGAATGAAGAAACGGGCGGGAACGAAGCAACTAGAGAATATTGAATAAGCTTATCACAGGACAATTATATTTTAATTGATGTGTTATTTAGATGTTATAATTTTATGTCAGAAAAAAAAACAGTATTAATTGCTGAAGATGAGATGGCAATACTTGATGCTTTATCAAACAAATTTAAAAAAGCCGGTTTTAATGTTTTGCGAGCTGGCGACGGAGAAGAGGCTTACGAAATTGCCGTGGATAAAAAACCGGACTTGATTATGTTGGATATTCTAATGCCAAAATTTGATGGCATAACGGTGATGAAGAAAATAAGAGCTGAACAGACTTGGGGCAACAAGGTGCCAATAATTATTTTGACTAATTTAAACGACCACGAGAGCATGATGGAAGCGGCGGAAAATAATGCTTTCTTTTTGGTGAAAACAGAGTGGAAATTAGACGATGTAGTTGAATTAGCTAATAAAAAAATAGCTGGATTATAAAAACATGATAATAGATACTGACAAAATTGGCATAACGATTTTTAAAGTGCTTTCAATAGAATTTGCGCTTTTAATTGTTATATATGTTTTGTTAAAAATTTTGTAATGGAGACTGGTATTACTTTTTAAATCTTTAGGATGGTAAGAGAAATTTTTTCTTTTACTTTTTTTACGTTTTAATGTTTGTTAAATTTGTTAAACGAAACAAATATTTTGTTCTTATATATTTTTATGTTATAATAATTTTATGTCATTAATTAAGGGGAAAAAACAGACTGTTATCCAAAAAATTAGTTTTGGATTTTTTATTATCTTCGTTTTTACCGCCCTCATGGGGGGTATTTTTTTAATTGTCTTGTCAGTGGTCAGGGATAATGTCGAATCAACTATTAATAATATTATTTATTCCAATTCTTATGTTGAGGAGTTGGGTATGAAAATTGCACAGATAAAAGACGTTAGTCATTTATACCAGATCGGCTATTTAGTGTCCTCTAATGGTTTGGCTACTATTTCTGCCGGGGAAGTAAAAAAACAAGAAGAGGGGTACTATGATAAGGGAAATGAGCTATTTTTGAAGATTATGGCTGATGTTTCGGGCAGCTTGAGCAATATTGAAAATATCCCCAAGATTGATGGCGATGTTGTCTTGTCTGCTCAGCGACTTAAAGAAAAATCAGTCCTCTTGCAAGAAGTAAATGATAAGTTACTAAGCTCTTACCATGAGCATGATAATGACATTCAGGAAAATTTGAATAATTTTGACAATATCTATAATGAGGCATTGGGTGATATATCGCGCCTAAGTCGTAAATTAAATGAAAAATATAGCGTTAATGCAATAACTATCGGTAATTTTTTGAAAATCCTAATGCTTCTCAATGTTTTTATGATTGTCTTTATTGTCATAGTGGGTATATTTTTTTCGCGACATTTTTCTAAAACAATTAGGGCAATATTAGTATCACCAATTAGGGATGTAAAGAAAATGGCTTCAAATATTATTAGCTTTCTTAGTAAAAATAAGGAAATATCAGAGAATGTGTCTAATATTTCTAGCGAAGTGGCCGAGGGAGCTATAATGCAATCCAGAAAATCAGGAGAAATATCATTATTAGTAAGAGAGATGGCAGAGTCAGCTGAGCAAATTTCAAGTGTTATTAAAGAGGCTAATGATTCAGTATCACTGGCCTCGCAAATGGCCAAACGAGCTGAGGGTAATAGCCGTAATTCACAAAAAAGTTTGAGCGATATTAGGAATATTGTCATGAACACTCTGGAAATTGCACAAGGAATGTCTTACAAATCAAAAAGTATTTATAATATTGTTGGAGTCATTGATAATATTTCCGAACAAACAAATTTATTAGCTCTTAACGCTTCAATTGAGGCAGCTGCCGCCGGTGAAGCTGGTCGCGGTTTCGCGATTGTTGCAGAGGAAGTGCGAAAATTAGCCGATGAGACAAATAAAGCCACGGAGGATATTAGAAAATTGATCGATGATCTAACAATGGGTATTAGCGAGACTGTGGAGTCGGCTGATACTGGTGAAAAAATAATGACTAAGGGCATGAACGATGTTGATAATATGATTGTTGAATTAGCTCAAATAACAGAATCAATTGAAGTAGTTGTTGCCAGAACCGCGGAATTATTTATCGGTGTGCGAAAGCAAACGGAGAGCGTGCAGGAAATAACCAATGCCTTTGACTCTGTGTCAAGCGTTACTGAGCAAAATTCGATGAATGCTAGTAAATTATTAGATATTATTAAAGAGCTTAATTTATCCAACAAGGGTATTTCCAAAATATCCTCCCAGGTTGCTGGTTTATCTGATTTGTTAAGAGATTTGGTTTATAGAACTAGGAAGTAGAATATTTATCCACAGAAGAAGATTAGTCGCTTCTGTAAAATTATGTTATAATTAATTTGTAAAATAATAACTTTGGCAAATTGATATTTTCTTATGATTAATAATCGTATCAATATCAATTGCTCTATATAAAAAAATGATGGATTTTAAAAATTTAACAATCGGCAAAAGAATTATTTTGGGCTTTGCTTCCATTTTTGTTGTTTTTCTGATTTTCTTGGGAATTATCTTTTTTAGCATGAAGATAATTCAAACAGATATTAATCAGGCAATTATCTCTAACGAGATTGTGGTTAGCTTGAACAAGATGGACATAGCTGTGGAAAAAATGTATTCGTCGCATGCTTCATTTGTGGAAGGAATGGCGGATTATCTATTCGCCATAAAAAATGGTGAGACCGACTATTCCGGAAATATGAAAATGGAAGATGCTATTATGAAGGGCGAAGGCTTGTTTAATGAAAATAAAAAAATTTTTCTGGAACAGTTGGGCGAACTAACAACCACGGATGCTAGTTTTTTTAACAAGGAGGATTTGGCAAGTTTAAAAGCAATGGATGCTAGCATGACTTCTCAGGAGGAATACAAGAATGGTATTTTAGCGGCTTATCGGGCTAAAGATCAGGCAATGATTGCAGGGAAAATGGATTTATTTGATAGACATTATGCGGAAATGACAGCTGGAATAAAAGTTATTAACGCTAACGTAGAAAAAATATTTCAAGACGACATGGATAATTCCGCAAGCAGGCTTAATTTCCTATTATTAATGATATACGCTTTGTCAGTCCTGGGTGTAGTTATCGGCGGATTGGCTATTTATATTATCACCAAGTCGGTCAATTATCGTTTGAATAGCTCAATTTCTCAAATGATTTCCTCGGCTAATGCTTTGGCAGCGACTGCACAACAGAACTCTGCAGCCGCACAACAGACATCGTCAATTTCACAGCAAGTGGCAGCTGGTGCCACTGAACAATCAAGACAGGCTGGAGATGTCGGTAAAGCGATTTCTGCTATGGCGAGCTCAGTGCAGCAAATGTCCGCTTCGGCCCAAGAGGCAGCTTCGACGGCAGAAAAGTCTTCCGATTTAGCGCAAGAGGCTGGACAAGCTAGTGAAAAATCAAGATCAAGTTTAGATGCTATTAAGAGTATTGTTTCAAATACAGCGACAATGACTAAGGGTGTATCTGGAAAATCAAAAAAGATTGGCGACATTGTGGAAACAATAACCGGTATTGCCAAGCAAACAAATCTTTTAGCCTTGAATGCCAATATTGAAGCAGCGCGTGCGGGCGAAGCGGGTCGTGGTTTTGCGGTGGTGGCTGATGAAGTGAGAAAATTAGCTGAGGGCTCAAGTAGCGCCGCTGATCAGATTAAGCTTTTGGTTGCTGACATGATTTCCAGTATTGACGAAACGACCAGGGTGGCCGAAGAGGGAACCAAGACAGTGGAGGAGAGCTCGGTGGTTATTAATGGCACTATTAGTTCATTGCAAAATATTTCCGCATCAGTAATGCAGGTTTCTGCCAAGATTCAAGAGTTGTCAGCTGGCATTCAACAACAAGCAGCCAGCACACAACAGATTGCTAAGAGTATGGATTCAATTACTTCAATTGCGGAACAAAATTCAGCCGGCGCACAACAACTATCAGCCACAACGCAACAGCAAAGTTCAGCGAATCAACAGGTGGCCGCCGCCGCACAGCAATTACAAGCGCTTTCAACTGATTTGATGAGCTTGATAAGAGCAGTCAGTGAGGTGGGTGACAATATTGAACAAAAGGTTAGTGTTAAAAAGATAGTCAAGAAAAAGGCGGTAAAGCAGGAAGAGTTAGAAGGTGAGGAAGATGAAGATGGGGATGAAGAATAAGCTATAAATATTTAATTACAAAGCCCGCCAATGCTAAAGCTGTGGCGTGGTGAAGAAAAATATGAGCACTGTTGAAGATACAATTAAAAATGTTGCCAGGCAACAAGATCAAGATAAAAACAAAATTGAGAAAACAATGCAATTAGTTGTCTTTGAGCTTGATAAGGAGGAATATGCGGTAGAGATTGCTGATTTGCAAGAAATAATCACAATTCCAGACATTACGCCCATCCCTAATGCGCCTCATTTTATTAGCGGTATCTTGAATTTAAGAGGAAAAATAAGTGTGGTTGTTGATTTGGAAAAAAGATTTAATTTGGTTCGGGATAATAGTGATCGGATTGATGGTAATATAATAATTACCGAAGTGGATGGTAATAATTTTGGTGTAATTGTTGATAGAGTTAGCGAAATCATTACCGTGCCAGTGTCATCAATCCAAGCAACACCAGCCTTGGTTTCGTCAAAAATTCATGCCGAATATCTCAAAGGAGTAGTGGTGATCATTGATCAGGAGAAAAAAAAGAATGACCAGGAAAAGAAAAATGGTTCCCGCTTAGTAATTCTCTTAGATTTACAGAAAATGCTTCAGGAGAAGGAGTTGTTACAACTTGGTAAAACAATCAAGGATATAACAGAAAAATAATTTTATTAATTTAAATAATGATGGCAAGATCATTGATTTGTCATTATTAGATACTAAAAATATGAAAACAGATATTAAAATTTTAATGTCAGATGACTCGGCTTTTATGAGAAAAGTATTGAAAGATATTTTGCAGGGAGCAGGGTTTACAAATTTTATCGAAGCTTCAAATGGTAGAGAAGCATTAGAAAAATATCATGCTGAAAAGCCAGATTTGGTTCTTTTGGATGTGATTATGCCAGAAGTCGACGGCGTGGCCGTGGTTAAGGAGATTGGCAAGGAAGCCAATGTTATCATGGTTAGTGCTGTTGGACAGGAGAGTGTCATAAAAGAGGCTACTGAATATGGCGCGAAGGCGTTTATTGTTAAGCCATTTGACAAGAGTAAAGTATTGGAAACAATTGAGAAAGTAGTTGGTTAATTTTTGATTAATTTTGTATTATATGATGAATAAAGCAATAAAGGTGTTAATAGTTGATAATAGTATTTTGATAAAAAAAGTGCTAAAAGAAATTTTACAAGAGGCTGGATTTACGAATATTATTGAAGCTTCAAACGGTCGAGAGGCGCTTGAGAAATATCACGCCGAAAAGCCAGACTTGATCCTCTTGGATATAATCATGCCAGAAATTGACGGAATTGCCGTGGTTAAAGAGATTGGTAAAGAGGTGAATGTGATTATGGTAAGCGCTATTGGACAAGAAAACGTCATTAAAAAAGCGACTGATTATGGTGCCAAGGGCTACCTTGTCAAGCCATTTGATAAGGATAAAATGTTAGAAACGATTGAACAAGTCATGGCTTAATTTTATGTTATGAATAAAGATGAAAAAATAAGATTGCTAATAGTTGATGATAGTTTCTTGACAAGAAAAATATTAATCGAGCTATTAAAGGATGATCCGGAAATCGATATTGTTGGCGAGGCCATAGATGGAGAAGATGCTTTTTTGAAGACAAAAATTCTGCGCCCCGATGTCATTACCATGGATTATAATATGCCCCTAGTGAATGGTTTGGAGGCGATTAAAAAGATCAAGGCTGCTATGGATATTTTTCCTGCAATTCTAATGGTGTCAGGAAATACCATGGAAGGAGCGACAGAAACATTGGAGTGTTTAAAACATGGAGCCATCGATTTTATTCCCAAACCATCAGGCGAGCTATCCCTGGATATCAAAAAAATTCAAAGAGAGTTGATTAATAAGATTAAAATAGCGGCTAAGGTTAAAAAAACAGATTATAAAGAAATAGAAAGAAAGGAAAAAATTAAAAAAGATAGCAAGATTAGCGTCGTGGTTATTGGAGCCTCAACCGGCGGACCGCCAGTAATAGAAGAAATAATTTCTTCATTGGCGAAGGATATCAAGGCACCAATTCTAGTGGTGCAGCACATGCCTGAGCATTTTACGGCTAGTTTAGCCAATCGATTGGATGGCCTGTCTGAGTTAAGTGTTGTGGAAGCATCAGAGGGAGAAGAACTTTTGCCTGGTAAATGTATTATTGCCAGAGGTGGTAAGCACATGTTGTTGAATAAAATGGTTGATGGGCGCGTAGTTATTCATTTGGATGACAAACCGTTGCGAAATGGTTTTCGTCCTTCGATTGATTATACCATGGAATCGGTAGCGAAACTTTATGGAAAAAAAACCATGGGAATCGTTTTGACTGGTATGGGCCGAGACGGTAGTGATGGTATGGTTGAAATTGAAAATGAGAGTGGCTATACAATTACACAACTACCAGAAGAGGCAGTTGTTGATTCAATGCCTCGTTCTGCTTGGGATACGGGTGTGATTGATGAGAGCTTGGGGGTTAAAGATATAATTAAAAAAATAAAAGAATTATGTTTTTAATTTAATTTTACATTATCAATAAATATTTTTTTATAAGTTTAAAATTTTCAAACATGACCGACATCTCAAAATTTAAAGATTTATACGTTTCCGAAAGTGAGGATCAGCTGCAAATTTTAAATGAAAATTTGCTTGTTTTGGAAAAGGCAATTAATAATGGCGAATCTAATGATTCTGTAAAAGATGTTTTAGATGTCTTGATGCGAGCCTCGCATACCATTAAAGGCTCTTCAGCAACGATGAGTTTTATTGATATGGCTTATTTGGCTCATGTCATGGAAGATGTTTATGATGGCGCGCGAAACAACATCGTGGAGCTGACTCCAGAAATGATTGATTATGCCTTTCAGGCAGTTGATAAGCTAGAGGAATCCTTGGATTCGATTAAGCAGACTGACAAGGAATTGGTCTTAAAGGGTTTGGCTGATGAGTTAAAAAAAGCAACTGGCGTTAATACTGAAGGGGTCGGCAAGTCAAATAGAAAAAAGGCGGAGGATGCAAAAGCGGAGGATGCAAAAGCGGAAAATCAAATAAAAGCAGGGTTGGAAGTGCCACGGTCAGTTGAGATCAAAATCGAAGAACCAAAAATCGAAGAACCAAAAATCGAAGAACCAAAAATCGAAGAACCAAAAATCGAAGAACCAAAAATCGAAGAACCAAAAATCGAAGATAAGGATATTGATAACCAAAAAACGATAAAAACAAAGACTGGGACTGGCAGGGACGAGATTGATGATTCGGTTAAAAAAATTGAATATATTAAAGTGCCGATAAAAAGATTAGATGCTTTGATGGATTTGGTGGAGGAGTTGGTAATAGACAAAATGGCCTTACAGCGCATGGGTTTAAAAAATAAAGAGTTGCAAGAAGTTACGGACCACGTCGGCTTATTAATTCAAAGTCTGCAGTATGAAGTGATGCAAGCACGATTGGTGCCGGTGGAGCAGGTTTTTGCTCGTTTCCCACGTATGGTTAGGGACTTATCAAAGAGGCAGGAGAAGAAAGTGGAATTTTTTGTTCATGGCTCTGATTTAGAATTAGATCGATCAATTGTTGACAAGTTGGGAGAGCCATTAGTACATCTACTTAGAAACGCTATTGACCACGGCATTAAAACAGAAGGTTACGTAAGATTGGAAGCAAAACGTGACCGTGAAAATGCTTTAATAATCGTGGAGAATAATGATCAGTCAATTGATATAGAAAAAGTTAAGCAGGCCGCTGTTAAAAGAGGCATTGCTAGCGCCAAGGAGGTTGATCTTATGACCAATCAGGAAGTTATGAATTTGTTATTCCATCCAAAACTTTCTACCAACGATGTGGTTACCGAAATTTCCGGTCGTGGTGTTGGCTTGAATGTAGTTAAATCATTCGCGGAATCATCTGGTGGTCGAGTTATTGTTGAAAATCTAAATCCAGGTGCGCGGTTCACTTTAGAACTGCCTTTGACTTTGGCAATCATTAATTCTTTATTGGTGGAGGTTGGTGAATTGATTTATGCTATCCCTTTTTCCAATATTGATAGATCTGTTTTAGTTAATGCTGAAAATATAAAAAGAATGGCTGACAATAATGTTGCCATTGTTGATGGCATAAAAGTGCCCTTGATTGATTTGCGGGAGAAATTTGGCAATATAATTGTTGTTGACAATAATCATGTCATTGAAAAGAGTGAGAAAGCTGACGATGAAGTGCTTAAAAATGTTGACAAGGTGGTAGTGATTGTTAAGAAAGGCGATGAATTAATTGGCTTAGTGATAGACAAGTTAGTGGGTGAGCAGGAAGTGACAGTGAAGCCATTGTCACCAATTTTGCGAAATGTCAGGGGTTTTTCTGGTTCAACAATCCTGGGTGATGGTCGGACAATTTTAATTTTAGATATTGTGAATTTATTATTAACAAATTTTAAGAAATAAAAATATGCTACAAACCAAATTGGATGAAATTCAAATTGATCAACTCATGGAGATTATGAATATTGGTGCCAGCCACGCCTCAACGGCGCTTTCGCGGTTGGTTAATCAGCCGGTGGGATTGTCAATACCCTTTGTTCATATGGATACAGTTAACAACGTTAATAAATATTATAGTCAATGTGATGAAACAATTAGTGCGGCTCTGGTAAAAGTCTCCGGTGATATTAAGGGGGCAATGTATTTTTTATTTTCGTATAAAAATAAGAAAAAATTAACCGATTTATTGTTGCTTGGCATAAAAGACAAAAGTATTAAAGATGAGCTAAATGCGACGGTTGTTGAAGAGCTTGGTAATATTTTGTCAGGGGCGTCATTGGCGGCTTTTTCCAAATTTATGAACTTAAACTTGCCCCATTCAGCCTCTGAAGTGTTGGACGGAACCCTAAGGGAGGTTGTGGAAAGAGTCAGTGCTGGAGCTGTAGGCGTGGATGGAACAGTTTTGATGTTTCAAATTGATTTTACGATTGGCGATGACAAGGTGGATACTAATTTTATGTTTTTTATTGACGATAAGGCTACAAAAACATTATTAGATGCTTTAAAATTAAAATATTAGAGTTGTGTGAATAATTATTTATAGCACATTAATCAAAGACAATTTTATGAAATTAGAAATAAGTGAATTCCAGATCGATCAACTGAAAGAAATTATGAATATTGGGGCTAGCCATGCTTCAACGGCCTTGTCACAAATGGTTGAACAGCCAGTTGATTTGACAATTCCATATGCGCACATTGATACTATTGATAATATTGAGAAATATTTTACCAATCCCAATGATCAGGTAAGAGCGGTTTTGATAAAAGTCTTTGGTGACATTAATGGCTTGATGTATTTTTTGTTTTCGCATAAAAATGAGCAAAAATTAATTGATTTATTGTTGAAGTACATAAAAGATAAGAAAATAAAAAAAGAGCTTGAATCGTCGGTGGTAGAGGAGCTCGGTAATGTTTTAGTTGGCGCTTCACTGACCGCCTTTTCCAAATTTTTAGATTTAAATTTGCTTCATTCTTTTTCTAAGGTTTTTTGTGGAAGTTTAATTGATGTAGTTAAAAAGGTCGGTATCGAGGTTGTGGGTGAGAAGGGCGTGGCATTGATGTTTCAAATTGATTTTAGTATCAGTGGAGAGCAGGACATAGATACAAATTTTATGTTTTTTATTGATGCGAAGGCAACAAAGACATTGTTAGATGCTTTAAAATTAAAATATTAAAATTGTGTAAAAAATTATTTTTTTACATGCTAACCAAGATAATTATATGCAACAAAGAATAGATGAGTTCCAAATCGATCAATTGAAGGAAATTATGAACATCGGTGCCAGCCATGCCTCAACGGCTTTGTCACAAATGATTCACAAAAAAGTAGATTTATCAGTGCCAAGGGCGTATGTTGATGAAATTCAAAATTTAAGTAAATTTATTGAAAATAAAGACGAGGAAGTAACAACGGCTATTTTAAAGATTTATGGCGATGCAAGTGGAGTAATGTTTTTTATGTTCTCCGACGGCGATGAGTCAAAAATAGCTACTATTTTAATGGATGATGTCGACTGTGCTGGCAGCCAAAAAGAGTTAGAGGTATCAGCTGTAAAAGAGGTTGGTAATATTATGGCTGGAGCCTCATTGTCGGCCTTTTCTAAGTTTTTAAACATGAGCCTTTTGCATTCCGTTGCGGATGTGGTTGTCGACACAGCAGATTCGATTATGAATTCAGTGGCTGTTGAAATTGGCAAAGTCTCTGGCGTAGTGTTAATTTTTGAAGTTAAATTTAATATTAAGGAGTTAAATGTTGGAACAAAATTTTTATTTATTGTTGATCCAGCGGCAACTGCTAAACTCTTGGCGGCAATAGAAGATAAGTATAAATAAGATCAATAATAATCGACTAATTAATATTTAGGGCATGGACCAGATAATCAATATAAATACCGGCGAGATGGCTGTTGCCAAAAGTGGAGCCGTTATTACAACATCGGGAATAGGCTCCTGTGTTTTTGTTTGTCTTTATGATAGCCTTAATAAGGTCGGGGGCGCGGTTCATTCTATGTTACCAACCAGAGTTACTCCTAAAAAAAGTGATGTTTTTGTATTTGATGAGAGCGATAGTATTGGTAAATATGTTGATGAAGCAATTGTTAAATTAGTGGACGATGTTATTAGGGCTGGCGCAAAAAAAGAAAATCTAAAAGCTAAAATTGTTGGCGGTTCAAGCATGTTTAAGGTTTTCGATACCAGTAAAATTGGCAATGAAAATGTTAAGGCGGCTGAAAAAATTTTACAATTATTAAATGTACCCGTTAAGGCAGAATCAACTGGTGGTCACATCGGACGGAGTGCGAAATTTAATTTAGGGAATGGGGTGGTAGAGGTGATGGTGAGAATGTAATTTTTTAAATTTAGAATATGCGAGTTCTTGTAGTTGAAAAAGATAATACAACTAAAACAATTTATCAATCAGAGCTTTATCAACAGAATATCACTGTAGATTTAGCTTCAAATGGTGAAGAAGGTTTAAAGATGGCTAGTGAAAATAAGCCGGATTTAATTTTACTTGAACTTGTTTCGCCACGTATAAATGGCTTTGATTTTTTGGCAAAAATTAAAAAAGACAAAATATTAAAAGATGTTAAAGTTTTAGTGGCCTCAATTTTGTCACAAAAAAAAGACATTGATGAGGCGCTGGCGCTGGGGGCTTATAAATATTTGCAAAAAGATTCTTATTCGCAAAAGCAGATTATCGCAACAGTGTTGGAGGCGTTAATGGAGGAATAAAATTAAAAGGGAGGCTTATGAAGTTGTCAAATAATCAATTGAAGATTTTACTGTTGGGATCAAACTTGATTCCCTGGGATAAACTGGAAACAGTAGTAAAAGAGGCGGATTTAAAAAATCTCTCTCTTTTAGATTATTTGCCGTCAACCAATTTGGTGACACCAGATCAGTTGGGGAAAATTGTGGCTGAAGAGTTGAAAATTAGTTTTGCTAATTTACGCGAGGAGAAATTGGATGAAAAATTATTAAATTTAATTCCCGAAAGAGTAGCGCGGGCACGCGGAGTAATTGTTTTTGAGAAGAATGATAATTTTGCCAAGGTAGGCATGACCAATCCGGATGATATTGAGATAATGCACTTGGTCCAGAAAAAGATTGGCAAAAAAATTATTCCATATTATATTACAAGGCATGACTTGGAATATGCTCTGGGAAAATATAAGGGTAGCGCGCAGGAAAAATTCAAAAAAATCCTACAAAAATTAAAAAATAAATCAATTTCCGTTACTCAGAAAGATGAATTGACGGTTGAAATCGTGGATGTAATTTTGGAATATGGCTACCAAAGCAAAGCCTCTGATATTCATATCGAGCCTTTTATTAATGAGATTATGATTCGATTTCGGGTCGATGGTATTTTGCACGATGTCTTAAATGTCCCTAAGAGTTTGTCAGAATTAATTGTGTCGAGAATTAAAATCATGGCCAAGATGCGTACGGACGAACACCGGGCAGCGCAGGATGGCAAGATTAGTTTTAAAACCGCCTTGGAGGATTTAGATGTTCGTGTTTCGATTTTGCCGACAGCTAATGGTGAAAAAGTAGTGATGCGTTTGTTGTCATCCAAAAATCGCAACTATGGCTTGGAAGATTTGGGTTTTTTTGATGATAATTTGAAATTAATCAACAAGACAATTAAAAATCCGCACGGTATGATTCTGGTGACTGGTCCCACTGGTTCCGGTAAAACAACAACTGTCTATGGTATTTTAAAAATCTTAAATAAACGTGAAATTAATATTTCTTCAATTGAAGATCCGGTGGAGTATAATGTGGAAGGCGTTAATCAGATTCAGGTAAATAATAAAACTAATTTAACCTTTGCTAATGGTTTGCGGGCAATTTTACGTCAAGATCCAGACATTATCATGATTGGAGAAATTCGTGATGAAGAAACGGCCAATATTGCCGTTAATTCAGCTTTAACAGGTCACTTAGTGTTGTCTACTTTGCATACAAATGATGCGGCCACTACCTTGCCTCGTTTTTTGGAAATGGGCATTGAACCATTTTTGGTCGCCTCGACAGTCAATGTGGCTATTGCCCAAAGATTGGTGCGGCGTATTTGCCGCAAGTGTATCGTTTCTTATCAAATATCTGAAGATGAATTGAGAATCATTGAAAAAAGTAAAGCTATTCAAAATATTTTGAAATTAGAAGGACAGACAGATTTTAAAAATATGCGTTTCTATAAAGGTCTGGGTTGTCCTGTTTGTGGTAACACTGGTTTTTCTGGACGTATTGGCGTTTTTGAAATTTTGGAAATGACTGAAAGGATTCGTGGCTTGGTTATTGATCGCGTGAATAGCGACGTGATTTTAAAGGCGGCTAAAGAAGAGGGTATGACGGTCATGCTTCATGATGGGGTTAGAAAGATTTTTAATGGTGAGACGACGATCATGGAAGTGGTACGGGTCACCATGGATTAGGGCGAAAATTTGAAATTCAAAATTAGATATTTATGCAAAAAATAAACAATCCTAAAAAAAGCGCGCTAGATATGGATATTAGTATCGGTGGTATTAATTTTGGTCAAAAAATTACCTTTGCGAAGCATTTGGCCGTGATGTTGAAGTCTGGTTTGACGATTACAGAGGCTTTGGATATTGTCTACGGACAGGCTGAAGGAAAGTTAAAGAAAGTTATTGGTGTGATTAAACGATCGGTTGATGCAGGCAATTCTTTATCAGTTTCGCTGGGAAAATTTCCCAAAATTTTTCCACCTATTTTTGTAAATACAGTTTTTGTGGGTGAGTCGTCGGGAACCTTGGATGAGAATTTAGATAACTTGGCTAATCATTTAAAAAAGGACAAGGAGTTGATGGATAAGATTAAAGGCGCGATGGTATATCCGATGATTGTTTTGACCTTGGCTTTCGTTTTAGCTATGGCGATTTCTTTTGTCGTTTTACCAAAAATAACGCCGCTATTCAAGGGCTTGGGTATGGATTTGCCAATGTCGACTCGGGTCTTAATCGCTTTTTCTGATATTATCCAAAAACAAGGTAAACTTCTTTTTCCGATGATTGTTGCGGGGGTAATATTTTTATTATGGATATTTAGACAGAAGTTTTTTAAACCGGTGTCTGATTATTTAATTTTGCAAATTCCGATTGTAAAAAATATTAGCCGCAATAAAAATTTAACGATTTTTTCTTCTACCCTGGGAACACTATTAAAAAGTGGTTTAAATATTGACGAGGCCTTGCGCATTACTAAGGATACGATTGATAATTATTATTATCGAAAGGCCTTGGAAGATTTGGCTATGAAGACTAGGCAAGGAACCAAAATGTCGGAGAACCTTAGTCGTCATGGCAATCTTTTTCCGTCTCTTTTGGTGAGCATGCTTAAGATTGGTGAAAATTCCGGTCGCTTGGAAGAGGTATTGACGTATTTGGCTGATTATTATGAAACTGAGGTTAATAATGCCACTAAAACTCTTTCAACCGCCATTGAGCCGATGCTTTTGATTTTTATTGGTTTAATGGTTGGTGGTTTGGCGATTGCTATTATCACACCTATCTATAAGATGACGGGCAATGTGCAGAATTAGTAATTTTCTTGCATATTTATCTTAAATATGATAAAAAATCTGTATCGAAATTAAATATTTAAAAATATGATAACAATTAAAACAAAAGAAGAAATTGCGATTATGCGCGAGGGGGGTAATATATTGTCTAGTATTTTGGCTAAATTAGGCGACATGGTGAAACCAGGCGTGAGTACTGCAGATCTCGAAAAAGAAGCTAATCGGTTGATTTTGGCGGCAGGAGGTAGACCAGCTTTTAAGGGATATAAGGTGGGTAGTGCAAAGCCTTTTCCGACTGCATTGTGCACTTCGATAAATAGTGAGGTTGTTCATGGTCCAGCAATACCAGCCAGGATCTTAAAAAAAGGGGATGTTATTGGAATTGATATTGGTATGGAGTATCCGGCCAAAAATGGGATGTTTACAGATATGGCAATTACGGTACCAGTGGGCGTAGTTGATAAAAAGATTTTAAATCTACTGGAGGCAACAAAGAAGTCTTTGGAGTTAGCGATTAGCAAGGTAAGAGCGGGAGCGGAAATTCGCGAGATTGGCATAGCCGTACAGAGATATGTTGAGGCACGTGGTTATTCCGTGGTTCGTGACTTAGTTGGTCATGGGGTTGGACACGGCGTTCATGAGGCGCCCCAAGTACCAAATTTTGAAATCCCCAAGAAGAGTATGGATAACATTATTTTGAAATCTGGCATGACAATCGCGATTGAGCCGATGGTTAATATTGGAAAATATCAAGTTAGAAATGCCAATGACGGTTTTACAATCGTAACCACTGATGGTAGCGTGAGCGCTCATTTTGAACATACGGTCGCAGTGACCGATGATGGTTGTGAGGTGATTACAGCTTTTTAATTTTATCTTAATCTTTTATTAATATAATAGAATTATCTTTATAAACTAACTCTAAAAATATGGTAGTCAAAAAAACCGCTTGTCGAAGTTGCAAGCCAAAAGTAGGCGAAAAAAATGAGATAAAAGACGTGGTGACTGAAAAAATTAACGAAGGTATTGTACAAATTGAAAAATTAGTGAAACTGGCCAAAGACAAATATGCGAAGACCGATGAAAAAACCAAGCATCAGGTATTGGCTGGTGTCGCCGGGGCGGCGGCTGTCTTGGGCACGATTATCGGTATTAATGCAATTAAAAAGAAGAAATAATTTTTAATTCTCCCTCGCCCCGCGGGAGAGGGTCGGGGTGAGGGGCAGTCTAACCAGGAATGAAAATTAAAATAAATAATCTATGAAATATTTAGGCGTTGATTGGGGGGAAAAAAGAATTGGTTTGGCCATAGGTGAAGACGAAGTAAAACTCGCTTCACCTTTTAAGGTTGCCAATGATTTTCGAGAGTTGGTGAAAATCATTAAGAGCGAAGAGATTGAAGTGGTGGTCATTGGCGTGCCTTATTCGATTTCCGACGTGACGCACAAGCTCCCGCAAAGATTTGCGGATTTTTTGGAAAGTTTGAAACAGGCAATTGATATTCCAATTAAAGAGGTTGACGAACGCTTATCAAGTAAGGCTGGTGATGCTCGCATCGGTGACAAAAAAACAAAAGCTTCGCGCGATGAGATTGCGGCGATGGAGATTTTGCAAAGTTATTTTGATTCGATATGAACGAAACCTTCAATATCCAGGGTATAATTTTGAAAAGAGACGACTTTCGGGAAACCGATGGTCGTGTTTTGGTTTATAGTCAAGAAAAGGGTTTAATGGAGCTGATTGCGCGGGGAACAAAGAAGGCAAAGTCGAAGTTGGCGGCGCATCTAGAACCGATGTCATTGGTGGAAATTATGATAATCAGAGGAAAGAACTATGATTATGTCGGCTCAGCTTTGGCACGCGATTGTTTTCGCAATCTTAAAGAAGATTATAATAAGATAATGAGCACGGGTGCAGTTTTGCGGCGCGTGGGTGAAGTTGTGAAAGCGCACGAGGTAGATGAAAACATTTTTTTTCTATTGGTCGATTTTTTGAGCAGCCTAAATTCCGTTAAAGCAGTCGAGAAAGATGAATGTTCGACTACACAAAAAGACTATGGATTTTTTATTTTTAAATTAATGTCCTTGCTCGGCTATCAACCAATTTTGAATACATGCCTTGGCTGTGGCCAAATTGATCAGTCGAAAAAATTATATTTTAATGCCAAGAAGGGTGGGTTGGAGTGTGAGCACTGTGTGAGCGCCCTTCCAGAAGAGCGAAAATATAATATTTTAGTTTCAATTGAGGCTGTTATTTTATTACGGAAAATTTTGGAAAATAGTTTCGCTAATATTTTAAAGCTTGAAATTGAAGAAAGGGTGCAGGTAGAGATTGATTTGGTTATAAAATTTTTCGAAAAATACCACCTTAACTAGGTTGTTTAATATAGATTTTTTAAAAATCCCATTTACAATGAATGGTATTTTTTTTGTTTTGAAAATATTTTGTTTTTCGTTGCTATTTGTGTTATAATATTCTCATAAAGTATGCTCATAAGCAAGGAGGAAAAAAGGAGGGGAAGGGTGCTTGTTTTGAGGGTGTTTTTTGCTTTTATGAAAAACAAACAAGGCTTTTCATTAATTGAATTGTTAATAACTATTGGTTTAACCATTTCGATTTCGGTTATTTCAATTCCGTTATACGGTAATCTGCAAGCGTCAACAAAATTAGATGAAAGTTTGGCCCAGGCGGTTGATTTTTTGCGTTCAGCGCGGGAGCAGAGTCGAGCCGGCTTGCGGGGAGCTAATCACGGCGTGTATTTTGATCCCGGTAACCATAAAGTTGTTTTATATCAAGGTCCTTCGTTTTTCATTCGTGATGAGGTCTATGACCAAGTTTTGAATTTGGAACCAGGCGTAACCATTTCAACAACGATTCCAGCTAATGATATAAATTACACACAAAGTGCTGGTGATCCGGATGCAATAGGGCAAGTGGAATTTAATTTTGGTGGTGAAAAAAGAGGCATAGAGATTAATCAATACGGAATTCCCCTGGAAATAAAAACGCATGTTGAAATTTAGATTAAATAATCAAGGCAGCTCTTTAATGGAAATTGTAATAGCGATGGCAATTTTTTCATTGATTACAACATCTTTGGCGAGTTTATTAATGGGCGGTTTTAGTCTTTTGACACGACAATCAGAAATCACGCAGGCGAATAATTTAGCTAATGAGGGAATTGAGGCTGTGCGTTTTATTAAGGATAATAAATGGAATAATTTGCTTTATGAGCAAAGCGCTTTGAGTCGTGATGGTGGTCATTGGGAATTAATGGGTGAAGGGACAAGTGAACAGGTCGGTATTTTTGGTCGTCAAATTAATTTTTATCCAATTTTTCGAAATGACAGCGGCGAGCTAGTAGCTAGCAATGCAGTGGGTGCAATCTTGGATTTATATAGTAAAAAGGTAGAAGTGGTGGTGAATTGGGAAGTAATGGGGCTTGATCAAAAACAAGCTCGGCGTGTAACGTATTTGACCAATTGGGATTCGTCTTTTTGGAAGCAGAATGATTGGTCTGGTGGTCTTGGACAGGATATTTGGGTGGATGCAAGTAAATACGCCAATGATGATGGTAATGTTCAGGCGAGCTCGAGTTCGGTGACGCTAAAGGAAATAGCAACGTCTACTTACGCGATTAGTGCTTATTTGGAATCATCGGCCTTTTCAATTCCCGTGGGCGGAAATTTTAATATTATTGAATGGACAGCTACTGGTACGAAAACAAGTGAGTGCCCGGAGTGCGAAATAAGAGTTTTAATTAAGACCGCCCTTGATGTTGCTGATGCTCCTGGTGATTGGAATCAAACCTGGTCTGGACCAGATGGTGATGATGGTGATGAGAGTGATTATTTTGCGACTTCAACTGGGGAATTTTTAAATACGGATTGTAACGAAAAACGTTGGATAAAATATCGCATTGAATTTAGCGGCAATAGTGTCGCAACGCCAATTCTGCAAGAAATGAGAATAAATTATAATTAATGTTTGAAAGAAAGTTAAAACAAAATATAGAAAATCTGTCAGGTTTTACCCTGGTTGAAGCGATAATGTATATCGCTTTTATCGGTGTCTCCGTTGGTTTATTTGTTGGTTTTGGTTCGCAAATGTCGGATTTGCGCGCAAAGACTTCGGTAATCCAAGACGTGGAAGCGAATGGCGCGCTAACGATTAATTTTTTGGAGGACTATTTGAAAAAATCGCGGCAAGTTTTGTCGCCATTAACCGGGGATTCGACGACCAATATTTTGGTGCTGGACATGCCGGATCCAGAAGAAAATATGACTTTTTCGGTGACTGATGGCATTTTATATTTAGCTGAGGGTATAGCTGATGCAACACAAATTAGCGGTGACGAGATTAATATAAAAGATTTGTCCTTTGTGAATACTGCTTTGCTCGGGCAAAAAGATAATATTGTTATAAACTTGGATATGGAATATCGCTATCATAACAGCAGGGCATATGAATATAATAAACAATATCAGACAAGTATTACACTTCGCTAATATGAAAAATTTATCAAATCAAAAAGGTATGGCGGCGATATTTACAATTTTGGTGATTGGAGCGGCTGCGCTGATTATGGCACGTAGTGCTGCTTTTTTGAGCATGAGCAGCCTGAACACTTCCTTTGTTTCTGACAAAAAAAGCGAGGTGGAGTATTTAACAGAGGGTTGCATTGAAGAATCATTGCGTCGTTTGCAATTTGATCATAATTACGCGGTAATAGATTTAAATTTAATGCAAGGTGACGGCTCTTGTTTGATGACCGTGGAGGGCGGTGGTGATGAGCGTCTGATTATAGCAGAAGGCACAATTACTGATTATCATAAAAAAATTACCGCCAATGTAGTAATAAATAATGATAAAATAATTATTAATAAATGGAGTTTAAATGATTAAGGTTTGCCCCAATAAAAATTTAGTAGGCATAAATATTTCCGACTACAGTATAAAAGTGGTTGATGTTAGGTGTTTCGATAAAAAATTTGAAGTGGTAAGTTCAGGTATGATTTTGATGGATCCGGGCGTGGTTTCGAATGGACGTATTATGAACATGGAAAGACTAAAGGAATATGTTAAAAAAGTTTTTGCCGAGGCTAGTCCGCGACGAATTGTTCCCAAGGAGATATCATTTGCTATTCCGGAAAGACAAGTGTATTCTCATATTTTTGAAGTTGATGCCAGCCAAGAAAAAGACTTGAACAAGATTGCTTATGATGAGGCCTTATCTTCCATCCCCTTGAATCGCGAGGACTTGGTTTTTTCCTATAAAATTTTGGAAAGATTTAAGGCTGTGGCTGATGAAGTTTTTTATGATTTTGAAGAAAATAACAAGAATCCTAAAAACAAAGTAGAAAAAAAAGTCGAATTGATAGAAAAGATTAGGGTGTTGGTGGTTGGTGTTCAAAATGAAGTAGTGGAAGAATGGAAAAATATTTTTGCAGCCCTGGAGTTGAAAGTAGAGGATTTTTCCCTGGAAACTTTTTCAACTTTTCAGGGTTTATTTGGAAACTTATTAGACCATGCGATTTTAATAGTTGACATCGGTGCCAGTATTACCAATGTTAGTATTATTTCCGAACATGGCCTGATGTATTCGAGCGCTATTAATGCGGCTGGTAATTATTTTTCCAAAAAACTGCAAGATGGTATTGGCAAAAAAGCAGATGGCACAGAGAGTGGCTATGACCACAAGGAGGTTGGACAGTTAAAGCGTGAGATTGGAATATTACCTTCGGAAAAATTTGTTAATGTGCCAATAATTTTAAAAAGCGCCATGTTGCAAATTGTTGAGGAGGTAAAAACCGCACTTAAGTATTACAATATGAAGACAGGCAAGGTAATTAATGAAGTTATTTTGGTTGGCGGCTCTAGTAAACTAAAAGGATCTGTCGAATATCTCTCATCTAACTTGTCTGGTTTGAAATATGAGCTTATTGTTAAAAATGCCGAAGGAGAAGAAGATAAGACCGCCAACAAGGATATTAAAGTTAGCAATGGTCAGATCTTGGCCGAGGGTTTGTCAATCGAGTTTACCGAGGCCCTGGGTCTGGCTTTAAGAAGGTATAACACTGCCTGGAATAAAATTTCACCTGTTTTTCCATTAAATTTTAATGCCAATGAATATGGTTTAGCGCCCCTGGATGACGAAATGGAAGAAATGCAGGAAGAGTCAGAGGGGAGTGATAAGCTCGCCTGGGTAAAAGAGCATAAGCAGTTGGTGCAATTATTGGTATTATTAGTTGTTGGTACTGCGTTGCTTGGCTGGGCTTTTTGGTATCGCGGTCAGAGTGCCAAAAAAGTACAATTGGCAATTGAACAACAAAAAACTTATGAAAAAGCTATCAATGTTAAGGTGCTCGTTGCGACGGGGAAGACAGGGTACGGTGCTAGTAGTATTAAGGCTAGGATTTATAAAGATGTTTATAAAGAAAATTTAGCTATTGATAAATTAGTAGTAAAGAGTAAGGAATTTGCCTTGAAACAAACTAAGCCTGGTGAAAAATTATGGGAGCATTATATAAATGTGTTAGAAGTGAAAAAGATTATTTTTCCAGTAACAATGGAGTGGTTGATTTATAATGAAAAAGATGTGACAGCGAAGTTTATCGCTGAAGCGAAAAAGCAACATAATAATGACAAAGACTTTGGCTTTAAAAATGTTGAAGTTTTGAATTTGGAAAAAGACGGTGAGGAATATTATTTAACTGGCAGGGTTAATATTGCGACAAAGACAAAGCCGGTTAATGTCATGGCTACGACCACTGCAGTTATTGTAAAAGATTCTGAAATTATAAACAAAGAAGTGGCGGTCCGGCAAAAGGTTGATTTAAGTGTGGAGCAAGGGGCTGCTGAGGCGAGTAGTAGTCAGCAAGGGATTGGTGAAGCTAGCTCTATTAAAGACTTAAGTGCTTTATTTGCCAATAGTAAGAAGAAATTTGTCTCCCTTGACGATTCTGGTTTGACATGGTTAAATGTTCGAGTGGCCTCATCAACCAAAGCCGCAATCCTTACCAAGATTTACCCGAAAAATGTTTATGAATTAATAGACAACCAGGGGGAGTGGTATAAGATAAAAGTCGATGAGACACAAGAAGGTTGGGTTAGCGCAACCTATGTAAAAATTTTGGAATAAATATTAAGGCATAATCTGCTACGGCAAATTGCGTTAGTGTCTATTGATATATCTTGAATATGAAAAAAACAATTATGATTTTAATTTTAATTTTATTATTAATCGGTGTTGGTTATCTGGGTTTGTGGGGGATAGGCGGGATGGGTGTTGGTAGTGGCAGCGATCAGGGACAAATGAATAATACGCAAAATAGTGATTCTCAAGCTGGCAGTGATGCTGCTTATTTAGATGAGAGTGGTGTTGGTAATAATTCAACAAGTACAGAAAGATCAGGGATTGTGATTGATAAGGATTTGTTAAATAGAAAAATGGTGATACCGACTGGTGAAGAAAAAATAGAAGCAACAACTAGCAAAGAAACTACAATTATAGCCACGACAACGGCGACTTCTACTCAAGCAATAAAGCCAGTGGTGGCAAGCTCTACTAATAGTCTTGAAACAGCCTCTTCAAGTCCTGAGACACTAAAAAACATCGATCAAATCTCGTCATCAACGGAAATTATTTCTCAATAAAATCACTTATTTATTTGTTATCCATTTTATTTAATATTGGCTTATTTTATTACACAAATTGACATTTTGTTGATTTTGTGCTATATTGAAAAGCATATTTAGGAAAATAGTTTCTTAAATATATAAATATCGTTGACGTTGACGCTGTTTAGTACTCGGTCTTTTAAATAAATATACAAGTAAAATAACCATAAAAGGAGAATGGCGATGAGTAGAGGTGAAAATGCGATGGCTGGTAGGGCGGTTTTTGATGCTAATCTGATGAAGAGGTATCAATTGCCGGAAAGTGAGAAAAAAAAATATCTCGAAACAAGGCATGCAAAAACTTTGTTGCATGCCTTGCCCTCTGAAATTCGTACAGAGCTTGTGCGTTCCTTTTTGGCTGGTAAACCATTGGTTGCCAACGGAGGCGTGGCGGTGATTGATTTCTTTAAGCAGAATAGCACCATCATCCCTGCCTTGGCTGAGTATCCGGGAACTTTTACAATGCTCGAGAAGATGTATCAATTCGAGGATGTTACACATCCCGTAGATGTGTTTTTTTCCAAGAGTGGTCCCGGTGGGATTTCTTTGAAAAGTCGTTATAACCTCGTCAACGAGATGATGGTGCAACATGTAAGGGAGATATTAAAGCAACAAGAAAAATGTCTTGTTCTCGATCTGGGCTCTGGTCCTGGTCGAAATTGCATTGATGTCACCCTGAGCAATCCGGACTTTGCCGACCGCGTGGAATTCCACTGTATCGACACTGACCCGGAGGCGATTAGTTATGGTCAAAAATTGGTCGAACAACACGGATTGAAGAATATTAAGTTCGTTGCCAAGAGTATGGCGAGGTTGCATCGTGATTACAAGGGCACAGTTGATTACGGTTTGATTATCGGTGTCCTGTGTGGCCTGAACACGCAAGAACGCACGGGGCTGTTGAAACTCGTCAAGCCGTATTTTAGGCCTGGTGCTCGTGTTATTGGCGCTGGTTTGCTGGATCGCATGCTTGATCTGGATCTGCTGTGCTCGTACATTCTGCGCGAGGTGGCGGGCTGGATTTTGCAACATCCTCCTATTGGCATCGTTCAAGATGCTTATGAGGGTGCTGGTTATATGTATGAAGGTTATGTACAAGAACAGCCAACTCGTTGTTACGAGATTGGCATTGGTTGTGTGCAGTAGCCTCGAACAAGTTTTGTTTAAATCCCTGAATTATGTTACAATAAATGTAATAATAATTTAGGGATTTTTTATTTATGGAATTATATTTTTCTCTAAGTGGTCTGTTTAATGCGCTGGCCAGCACTCTTCTTGGTTTTTTAGTTTTTAGTAAAAATAGTAAAAATCCAATCAATACTTCTTTTGTAATCTTTTGTGTATCCGTCGCCCTTTGGTCGTTTCCTTATGCGATGTGGCCGATAGCTAAAACAAGGGAGATGACTTTATTTTGGTTTCAGATACTCCATATCGGTGCTATCTACACTTCAGTCTTTTATTTAAATTTTGTCGCAACTTGGTTAGACGTTAAAGAAAAAATAAAAAAAGTTATTTATATTGGTTATTTAATGGCGACATTTTTTGCCTTTTTTGTTTTTTCACCACTGTTTATTAGTGATATGGTGCCAAAATTTTCTATGAAATTTTGGGCAGTGCCGGGGGTGATATATCATTATTATTTGGTGTATTTTTTTGGCTATGCAATTTATTCCTCATATTTGCTAATGACGAATATGAGGAAAACAACAGGTGTTCGAAAAGCGCAAATTAAATATTTAGTAGTTGGTATGATTTTAACATATGTGGGCGGAGCGACTAATTATTTTCTCTGGTATAATATAAATTTTCCGCCTTATGGGAATATTTTTGCGTCATCATATGTTATTTTGACGGCTTATGCCATTGTTGTTCATCGTTTAATGGACATTAAGGTTGTACTGCGAAAATATTCGGTTTATTTTCTTTCTCTTTTAGTGATTGTTGTGCCAGCGGCATTGTTGCAATATTTATATCCTAGGCAATTAGGTAAATTTTCCAGCTTTAGCCATATTTTTTTGATAGTAATTGCTATTTCTATTTTTCCTTTTATTCGTAAAAAGTTCTCAAAGCTGGCTAATGAATATTTTTTTTCTTCACTTTATGATACACGTGAAGTGATTTCGCAAATTAGCGAGCAGTTGCGCTCAACTATTGAGGTGGACAAAATGTATCGGTTCATTTCACAAGCCTTGATTAATTCCTTTCATGTTAAGGCCTTGGGAGTGTTGATTTATAATGAGAAGAAGGGGGAGTATTTTGTGCAGTATAATAATAATGATGGCGATGAGAATTTTTTGCGCTTACCCGGTAATAAAAATTATCGATATGAGGGTATGAAAATTTCTGAACCTTTATGCGATGGTTATTTGCAAAAAAATCTTCCCATTATTGTTGATGACTTAAAAAATAAAGAATTAGAAAAATATAAAAAAGATATTGAATATTGGCAAGCAATGGGAATAGAGCTTTTGGTGCCATTAATTGTCAAGGATCGTAATCTCGGGATAATTGCTTTATCCGCCAAAGAGTCCGGAGATTTGTATGACAATGAGGATATTTATGTTTTAAAGGTGATTGGAGCGCAGGTGGCAATTTCCTTAGAAAATGCTCTCTTGTATCAAGAGACTTTAAACTTTAATGATAAACTTAAAAGGGAGGTGGCAAAGCAGACGAGGGAATTAATAGAGGCTAATGAAAAACTGAGGCAGTTGGATCAGGCCAAGAGTGAATTTATCTCGATTGCCTCACACCAATTGCGCACCCCGTTAAGTATTATTAAGGGTTACATTTCCATGATTTTGGAGGGTAATTTTGGTGTTTTAACTCCAGGTGAAAAGGATTCTTTGGAAAAAGTTTATAAATCAAACGAACGCATAATTGATTTGGTTGAAAATCTGTTAAATGTTTCTCGTATTGAATCTGGACGTTTACAATTTACTTTTGAAGAGAAACAATTACAAGACTTGGTGGCAAGTGTTTATGATGAGTTGAGCATAAATGCAAAAGAAAAAAAATTAAAATTTGAGTTTATCAAATCTGTAGCCAAATTACCATTAGTGAATCTGGACGAGACAAAAATGAGGCAGGTGATAATGAATTTAATTGATAATTCTATTAAGTATACATCAAGCGGTAAAGTTGTTGTAAGTTTAAAAAAACAAAAAGATAATATCTTATTCTGTGTTTCCGACTCTGGTGTTGGTATTAAGTCAGATGATCTACCTAATCTTTTTAAGAAATTTTCGCGTGGTTCTGGGTCATCGTTAATTAATGCCAATGGGACCGGACTGGGTCTCTTTGTGGCTAAAAAAATGATTGAGGCGCATCGTGGCAGGATTTGGGCAGAAAGTGCCGGGAAAGGAGTGGGTAGTCGGTTTTATTTTGAGGTGCCATATGTGAAAAAAGCACGCATGGTTAAGAAATAATTTATAAATAGTTAATAGCATAAAATCAGCTTAAAATTGTGAATAATTACTAAAACTTGCACAGGAGATAAAATCTGATATAATAATCCATATAATGCTTACTAATTATTAAATATATAAGTTGAATAAATTTTAATTAGGTTTTTATTAAATCTTTACTTTTATTCAGATAAAACTATGATTACAGTAGATCAAAATGGTTGCATCGGTTGCGGTGCCTGCGTAGCTCTTTGCCCAAGTGTTTTTGACATGAACGAAGAAGGCAAGTCACATGTTATTAGTCAGGATGATGTTGCCTGTGCGGAAAATGCGGCTGCTTCTTGTCCTGTACAAGCAATTACTATTGCCTAAGCTTAATTGAAGATACCTTGAAATAAAAGAACTAAGCTTTATGGCTTAGTTCTTTTATATATTTTATGAATTTGGAACAAGTTAAAAATCTAGATATTCCCAAAACTCCCGGTTCGTATCAGTTCAAAGATGCGAGCGGGAAGATTATTTATATCGGCAAAGCAGTTGACCTGCGCAGTCGAGTGCTTTCGTATTGGCGCGAGGCGACGAGCCATACGCCGGCGAAGTATTCGATGTTAAAGAAGGTGGCGAGTATTGAATGGATTGAGGTTGAGAGCGAGATTGAGGCTTTGTTACTGGAGGCGAATTTAATCAAGAAATTTCAACCGGAGTATAATGTGGTCATGCGCGACGACAAACGTTATATTTATATCGAAGTTTCGACCGAGGATGAATATCCGCGGATTTTTATGACACGGAATTTGGATAAGAAGGGAAAATATTTTGGGCCTTTTGTGAGCACCGAAGCAGTACGCGAAACCTTGAAAGCCTTGAGAAAAATTTGGCCATATCGTTCATGTAAAAATATGCCTAAGCGCGCTTGTTTGTATTATCGTCTTGGAAAATGCCAAGGTGTTTGTGAGAGCTTGGTTTCGAAACAGGAATATGCCAAGACTATAAAGCAGATTGTTTTATTTTTGGATGGAGGTAGGTCTGTCTTGATAAAAAATTACGAATTACGAATTACGAAACTCGAGAAAGAATTAAAAAAAGGCGATAACACAGATGAACAAGTTCAAAATGAATTAGGTAAATTGAAATACGAACTAAAAAATATTAATAATGTTTTGGATCATTCTAAAGTTCTGAGCTTAGCGGATAAGTATGCCGGCGATGTGGTGGAATTGGCCAAGACTTTGGGGTTGTCACGGGTTCCTAATCGAATTGAAGGTTATGATATTTCTAATCTACAAGGCAAAGAGGCAGTGGGGTCAATGGTTGTTTTCAAAGATGGTGAGCCGGACAAGAATGAATATCGAAAATTTAAAATAAAAGATTTGGATTTGGAGGGCGATGTCTGGATGTTGGAAGAAGTCTTGGAGAGACGCATGAAACATTTTGATCACGAATATCAAATAGATAGCTCCCTCGCCCCGGCGGGAGAGGGTCGGGGTGAGGGGAAAATTATTAAAGATAAGGACATTTGGGAGAATCCTGACCTTCTTATCGTGGATGGTGGCAAAGCGCAGTTGGGTGTATTAGTGCGGATTTTGAAAAAACATAAATTAGATATTCCTGTGATTGCGATTTCAAAGGGTGATGGTTTGCGAGGGGCGAATGCACCAGACAAAATATTTTTCCCTGGTGAAAAAAAACCACTAGAATTACCTTTGGCGTCTCCAGCCTTGCACCTCATCAAACGTGTCCGCGATGAGGCGCATCGGTTTGCGATTGAATATCACCGAGGAATAAGAGCAAAGAGATTTTTAAAAAGATAATCAGCTGTTGGCTCCATAGTCCCGTTAGGGCTGTGGAGCCTTAGTGCAATTATTAAATATTTCATCATTGTAATTTAAGTAATTGCAGTTCGGCTCCACCGGGACGCGGTTGCATGGAGCCAACAATATTGTAATTATTAAATAATATTATGCCAACCCTTAGAATTAATATAGAAAATGAAGACGATACACATTTTATAACTATCACTACAATTGAGTGGATAGATATATTTACAAAGACAGAATATTTTGATGTAATTATTGATAGTTTAAAATATTGTCAAAAAAATAAAGGACTATTGTTGTTTGAGTATGTAATAATGACAAACCATATCCATATGATATGTCGAGCAATGGACGGGGTTAAATTGTCACAGATAGTTAGTGATTTTAAAAAACACACAACTAGGGAGATTTTGAAATTATTAAAAACTGATAATAGAAAATATATAAAAAATTTGTTAGATAATAGTTTTAGGAAAAAAGAGGGTTATGAAAATCAAATATGGCAAAGAGAAAATTATCCAGAAGTGATGACTACGGAAATATTTTATAATCAAAAATTGAATTATATACATAATAATCCCGTCAAGAGAGGCTTTGTGAGTATGTCTGAAGATTGGTTGTATTCTTCGGCGCGGAATCGAGTATTAAATGATAATAGTTTGATTAAATTAGATAGTTAAAGGTTTTTGTTATAACACAAGTTAAATTTACAATTAAATAAAACGGAAAATAATTTAATTGCACTAAGGCTCCACAGCCCACGCGGGGGACTATGGAGCCAACAATAGTCTTCTTTTTTAATTATACTGCGTAATACTCTCGTGAAGACCAGCCTTGGTTGTCGTCGGCGTAATATTATTCTTCAAATTATAGGCTTCTTGAATTTTGCGACGACGTTTGGTTTCGGTGATAGCATATTTCATTGCTGGGGTCATTTTGTCTGCATACATAATAACGCGACCTTCGGAGTGGCGCGCGGCGCGCCCCATGGTTTGCATGAGTGCAGTGGCGTGGCGGAGAAAGCCGCCGATGTCGGCGTCAATAATAATAACGAGGGAAACTTCTGGGAGATCGAGACCTTCGCGTAATAAATTAATACCAACGAGAACATCATAGCGACCTTGGCGCAGATCACGGAGGATTTCCACGCGCTCCATAGTCTCGACATCGCTGTGCAGATATTGCACTTTGATACCTTGCTCGGCCAAATGTTCAGTCAGAGCTTCTGACATTTTTTTGGTCAAAGTGGTGATGAGAGTTCTTTGGCCCTTGGCCGTCGCGGCTCGAACCTCTTTAATCAGGTCATCAATCTGGCCTTCATTTGGTCGCACTTCTACGCCTGGGTCGAGCAATCCGGTAGGGCGGATGATTTGCTTGGCAATTTGGGCAGAGCGATGGATCTCATATTCTGATGGGGTAGCACTAACATAAATAATCTGATTGACCTTGGCATTAAATTCTTCAAAATTAAGTGGGCGATTATCTTTGGCTGAGGGGAGACGAAAACCAAAGTCGATGAGAGTTTGTTTACGGGATTGGTCACCTGCGTGCATGCCGCGGATCTGAGGAATGGTGACATGGGATTCGTCAACCATGATTAAAAAATCTTTGGGAAAAAAATCGATCAAAGTTTCCGGTGATGAGCCATCTGGACGGTCAGTAAGGTGGCGGGAATAATTTTCAATACCATTGCAATAGCCAACCTCTTCAATCATTTCCAAATCATAATTGGTTTTCCGTTCTAGGCGTTGTGCTTCCACTATTTTTTCTTCTTTGTATAATATTTTTAATCGCTTAACTAATTCAGCGCGAATATTACTGACGGCTTTTTTTATGCGTTCTTCGGGAGTCATGAAATGCTTAGCAGGAAGGATGGAGATTTCGTTTAAGATTTTTCCATCGCGTATTTTTAAATCATTAGCCTGAATAATCTTGTTAACATCCGGCTTGATGGTAAATAGGGCAATTTCGTCAATCCAATCACCAGCCATGGAAATGCGCACAATCGCTTCACCAGTGGCGAGATGGATAAAAATCGTTTCGCCCTTGACGCGAAATTGTCCGCGAGCAAAAGTAAGGTCATTGCGTTCATATTGAATCTTGATCAATTTACGCAGGATATCGTTGCGTTTGATTTTTTGTCCTTGTTGGAATTTTTCACAAAGTGATTGGTAGTCTTCCTTTGAGCCAAGTCCGTAAATACAAGATACGGAGGCGATGATAATCACGTCATCACGATTAAGTAGTGATTGCGTGGCTGAGTGGCGCAAGCGGTCAATTTCTTCGTTAATGGTCGCCTCCTTTTCAATGTAGGTGTCTGTTTGGGGAAGATAGGCCTCTGGTTGGTAGTAGTCGTAATAGGATACAAAATAATGGACAGCATTGTTGGGAAAAAATTGTTTAAATTCGCCGTAGAGTTGAGCAGCGAGGGTTTTATTGTGGGAGATGATCAGAGTCGGCCTTTGGACGTTGTTAATAATATTGGCCATGGTAAAAGTCTTGCCACTGCCAGTGACACCTAATAAGGTCTGTTCTTTGAGTTTATTTTTTAAGCCAGTGGTCAGGTCTTTAATTGCCTTAGGCTGGTCGCCAGTTGGTTTAAAATTGGTATGTAAAATAAATTTCTCCATGCCCTGATTTTAGCAGGACATAGAAAAAAAAGAAAGTAGCCCTTGATTTATCAATAAATAATGCTATAATAATTTTATTAAGAAAATTATATTTGAATTTACAAAAGTATGGCAAAAATATTAATAGTAGAAGATGATGAAATGATTTCTGGTATGTACAAAATTAAACTCGCACAAGATGGTTACGAAGTTGTTTTGGCGGCCAATGGTATCGAGGCGATCGGAATGGTGGAGCAAGAAAAGCCGGATTTAATTCTTTTGGATGTGATTATGCCAGGTTTGGATGGATTTTCCGTTTTGGAGGATTTTCGAAAAAATAAAAAATTAAAAACGCCAATCATATTATTAACCAATTTGGGAACAGAGGAAGATAAAAAGAAGGGTGAAGAAATGGGCGCTAATGGTTATTTAGTTAAAGCAAGTTTGACACCAACTGAGGTTAGTGCAGAAGTAAAGAAGTATTTGAAGTAGAGTTTTAAATTTATAATAATAAGCAACAACTATTCTATTAAATTATTCATTGAATTATTTTAGAACTAGATAAACACATCTATGCAACATCCAAAAAAAGAAAGAACATTTGTAATTATTAAGCCTGATGGCGTGCAACGATCATTAGTGGGAGAAATTATCAAGCGATTTGAAAGAGCTGGTTTGAAAATTGCAGCGATGAAATTGTTTGTGCCGACTGAGGCGCAATGCTTTAGTCATTATAATAAGGATGACGCTTGGTTTCAAAAGAAAGGCGAGAACATTGTTAAGGACAGAGAGGCGGCTGGTGTGCCCGTGGAAAAAGAAGCGCTTGAATACGGTAAAGATATTATTAGACAATTGGCAACCTTTATGACTGCTGGTCCAGTAGTGGCGATGGTTTTGGAGGGCAACCAAGCTGTGGGCGTGGTAACAAAGTTAGTTGGTGGCACAGAGCCGTTGACGGCTGACATCGGCACTATTCGTGGCGACTACACTTTAGATTCATATGCACTTGCCGGTGTTGATGGTCGTGCTGTGCGTAATCTAATTCATTGTTCAGATGCTGTCGCTGAGGCACAAAGAGAAACCAAAATCTGGTTTAATGACAACGAAGTCTTTGATTATAAATTCTCACAAGATGAAATATTATATGACGTAAACTTGGATGGTATTTTGGAATAGTTGTGGATAAACTTCAAAAAAACTGCTGAAAAGAAATTTTTAGCAGTTTTTTGTTTATATTTAGGTAATATTTTTGCGTTGACAAAAGTTAAGATAAGATTAAAATAAAGGTAACCATATGAGAAATAAATTTTTCACAGTCTTAGTTATTAAGAAAGTCCAATTGTTGGGCTTGTTTCTTCGTGATTAGAAAGAGTGGTTAATGAGATAAAATAAGATTAGACGCAAAACCACTCCAGTAAGAGTGGTTTTATATTGTTCTTTTAAACTAAAAAGGAGGTGCTAATGAAGTAAAAAGATTATTAAGCTTTTGTGGGCTTTTTTAATTTTTAAAGATGAGATAGGAGGGGATGGGTAGTATGCATGATCGTGGACATTTATCTGGTTTTGGCAATAAAAAGAGGCAACAAAATTTAATAGGAGAGGGATTGATCATGGATATAGGTAACGGCTTAAACGGATCGCAACGACGATTTATGGCGCTAGTGAAACAACAAATCGCCCTGAAGCGAAAACTGGATAGAGTAAAGCAGAATCGCGATCCACACCAGGTAACAAAAGTGCAGTATCATCTCGGAGTTACTGATCGCAAACTGCTCAGTTTTTCTGAGCCAGCTTTTTAGAGCCTCCTGAAAAAAACAGGAAATAAGGAGATAATGATTTTAATTATCTCCTTCTTTATTTTGTTTTACTGAAGCGTGTTGCAAGTAACACGAATAATCGCAGTAGTCAATACTGCGATTTTTAATTTTAGTTTAATGTGGAGCGGGTATGGTGATAATGAAGATGAGGTACGAGTGTGTTTGTGATGTAAAAATAGCATTTAATACAACCCTAATCTTTGTTTAAGGAGTTGTTAATTGGGAGGTGTTACAATAAACTTAGAAATAAAAATTTAAATATAAATAAAAAATTCATTAAATTGACAAAATAAAACAAACAAGGTATAGTACTCAATTATCGACTAGATGTGCCTTGAAAACTGAATAAAGTGGGTATAACATTGTGAAGAACTCTGTGTAAAATCTTGGTAAGGAATGTGCAGAAATAGCCGTAAAAGGCTATTGTAATCCAACATTTTTTAACGTAAGATACTTATACAAAAATAAAAACCAAAGAAATAAACAGTAAATGGATTGGTTATGTTCTTTTATAATGTTGATTGTAGAGTTCACGTATTTAAAAGCAATTTTGATTGTTTGTAAATATGTGGATTCTACAATAAAAAACTAAATAAAATAATAAACCGGGAGGATTGCCATGTCACAGTATGTCATAACTTATATCAGAGAAAAAGCTGAGCAGTTAAGGAAATTAGCTGATCAGGCTAAATTGGTTATCGCCAACAGTTGAAGAGGGAGTCTTGCTCACTAAGAAGGGTGCATTTGGAAACAAATGACACCCTCCTTTTATTATTATCAATAGGAGGAGACGAGATGGGTCTGCTAAAAAAATATTTACTATTGCTTTACCACTTGTCTGTTCGCGGGTATTTAGACAAAGCTTTAAGTGTTGCCATTTTGCCGGATGATTCTATTCGTGACAAGGTGAAAGATGATGTTAGCACTTCTTTGTTTCGATGTTGTCCTTTAACAAGAAGAAAGAGGAATATTGTGGATAGTATAATCCAAAAATATGAAAAGGATTATATTGATCCCCGTAATTTTCTCAAAACAGGACAATATCCCCCAGCGCGTAATTTCGAATTTGCTAAACAGTCTATTCGAAGTCATATTAATAGCGGAAATTTTAATCTTTTTTTGATTGAGGTGGATGGCGATGGGGTTAAATTTGTTAATGACACCTGGGATCACCAGAATGGCAATGTTTATTTGAGTAAGACCTGGACATGTATTAATATCGCCATCGAAAATGTTCAAGCGTATATTAATGCCTATTATCGGGGCACTTGTGCGCATCTACGGATTGAAGATGAAGTTGATATATTTCCAATCGCAAAGAGCGGTGACGAGTTTTCGATAGTCGGAGTTGCAAAAAAAGGCGGAAGAATTAATTTGTCTGAAAGCTATTTTCCAGCAACGGCTAATTCGTCCGAAGCAGCAGCTTTGAGAATTGATGAGCTTTTAAAACTCGAGTTGCATGATCAGATGTTTTTGATGGATTGTTCAGACTTTGCTGATAGGGAGGCGATGATTATCGCTTTTGCTGATTCGGAGATGGATTTAGCTAAGGATTGTATTGAAAAAATTATCAATGCAAAAAGCAAGATAGACCATTTCTTTGTGGGGTTTGCGGAAAGATTTAAAGTCGATCTTCTTGCCCAAAATTTTAACGAGGCAAAGCTTGGGTTAATTGATGCTGTCACAGAGCACCAAACGGCGATTATTGAAAAAGTGGCAAGAGAGTATTCTGATTACGATTTTTTTGCATCAGCTTCATGTGGTTCATTGGTTATGAACCCCGATTTTTTCAATCTTCAAAGAAGTTTGGAATATCTGGCTGATAAATTGCAAAAAGAGCAGTCGATTTCCAGGTTTGAGGCGTTTAGACGGGCCCAGGAGATTATTGGGACGCCGATGGAGTGGAGAGAGAAAGAGATTTTTCAAAAGAAGATAGAATATTTTATGCGTACTAATGAAATTTCTCTTGAGTTTGCGACATTTAAGGCTTTGTTTGATTTATTTTTAAAACAAACAGACTGGAATATGTCGGCTGATAAAACCATTTTCAAAGAACAGATGCGTTTGGCGGGAAATCTGGAAAATGCCAAAAAGATTGATGTGAAAAAATGTCGAAATTTATTCCTTCACATCAAAGCCTTGTCAAGAAGTAACGAGCAAAAAGCACAGCTTGTTTTGAATAAAAAACTTGAAGACCAGAATACGGGTTTTCGACAAGTGATTGATGATCAGGATAAGCGCTTGTCGTCGGCCATGGCGGAAATAGACAAGTTGAACTTTTTGTTAAATGTTGTCTGCAATCATGTCGCCAAGGGTTGGGATGAATTACAGACAGCAGATCAGGTCACAAAGGAAACATTAATAGGTGTATTTGAAAAAGTGCAAACAGAGATAGGTAAAAGTTGTCAGTAGTTTAACGCTACGGGGTCCAAATAAACCCCGTAGCGTTTTTTAATATATTTGACGCACGCCCTTGACAATCTTTGCTTAAAAGATAAAGATAAAAGCGCTTAATTATTATCGCTCTTTATAATAAAAATAACATAGGAGGTGTGTATGAACCATATTGGCCAGGATTTGTTTGATTTTTTAAGAACTCGCTTTCCTGATGTGGAGGACAAAATTTTTGATATTTTGATTCAAGCGTCCATGAAAGGTCGGAAAATTGAAGAAGATTTTGCCAATCTGAGCCAAAAAACAGCCGATGAGCTGAAAGTTGATTTTGGCAGGATGGATGAGTCTGACCTGCACAACTGGCTTAGCGGTCTCATGCGCAATAAAAATGGGAAATATCAGCAATTATTCAAGGATCCGATGTTTGGCAGAATTGCTTAGGATATTGTTTTTTTGAAAGAAAATGCTAAACTATAGGCAGTTATCATATTAAGATAATTGCCTATTTTTATTTTAAAAAAAATATATGACAAAAGAATTTTCCGCAGAATCTTCTCCTGCAAAAACAAGTGATATCGAAAAAAGAAAACAGCAAGCAATGACAGACTTGGCTGAAATTTATGACAAAGAAAATAATGAACGAACAAGCGATGCTAATTATGAGGCGGTTAAGAATAATTGGATTGCCGAACAATATAGAGACACCATAGAGGTGGAGGACTTAAATGACATGCTTGAGGAGAAAATTTTCAATGATAAGCAGTCTGCCAAGGATTTGCAAAAAAAATATGAGGATGTGTTAATTGATGATGTAACTGGATTTAAAATTAGAAAAGAACTTTTTAAAAAAATGGACGAGGATTTGCGCGTTATATTTGGTCTTGATAGCGATGTAGCGATTAGCAATGACAAGGTAATAAGCGCGATTCAGGCCTTAGATGATGATTGTCGGCATATTAACTTATCAGTAATGATGAGCGACGTCTCTTATCTTTCATTGGCAAACGAGGCAGGACACAGTGTTGGTGATAAACTTTTAAAAAATATCAGCGAAAAGATTAAAAGTCATGGTTTTGATGGTTATCGTCATGGCGGTGATGAGATTACGGCTTTGGTTCATGATTCAGAAGAAATTTTCCAGAAAAAAATCCAGGCAATGTCTGAAGATATTAGGAATCAAAAAAATGTGGCCAATTTGGCTAACTATGATTTAGTGCCTAATTTGGATATTGGCACCGCCCATATTTCTGAAGGTTTAAAAGTTTTTAAGGAGTTGTTAAAAATTGATGAATATCGAGGGAGAATAAAAAATGAAAAAGCACTTGATGAGTTAAAGGATGTTTGGTTGGAAATTGCCGATAAGAGATCTTTTTTGGAAAAAGGAAAAACTAGAATTTCATTATTGATGGATCGATTTAGTGAGGACCGGGATGGTTACAAAGAGGTAATAGGTTTCTTGAGAAAAGGTGGGTACAATATTAATGATGAAGAATTGGGAAGATTGGTTGTTGATACTGATCAAGCTGATAAAGCGCAAAAAGAAATGGTTGTTAAACGGTTTATAGCAGAAAAAGAAAAACAAGCCTTGAAGAAGTTGAGTGGATACAGACGGTCAAGGGCGGAATTAATAAATCAAGTAGTTGGCATTATTTAAATTGTTAATTAAATAAAGGATAAATTGGCAAACTATTTGTTGATGAGACAAATAACCATGTTAATTATCTCAAACAATTTTATGAACTCAAACAACGCGGCAAAGTTTGCCTTTTATTACATCCTGAGCTTGGTGGCCTTGATTGCGATGGCGATGTCGACGGGGACGGTGATTTTTCAGATTATCAACAAGTATATTGTTGATGTAGTGAATCAGTATAGTGGGACGTATTCTGACGATGTGATGAAGTCGGTGATTTCAGTGATTTTTATTTCGGCGCCGATTTATTTCTTTATCACTATGCAAATCATGAAGAATTTATTCACGGGTGAATTGGACAAAGAATCGCCAATTAGAAAATGGCTTGGTTATTTTATTATTTTAATTTCTTCATTTGTGGTGATTGGTTGGTTAATCGGCACCCTGAACGGTTTTTTAAACGGAGAATTGACCTTGAAGTTTTTGTTAAAAGCGCTTACGTCATTGGTGATTTCGGGAGCAATTTTTGGTTTTTATTTTTATGACATAAAGAGGGTGGAAATTAAAGACAAAAAAGATAAAGTGGTAAAGATTTATTTCTGGGCCGCCTTGGCCGTAGTGGTTATCTCTTTTGTGGGTGCTTTGTTTGTGGTGGAGACACCAACGCAGACCAGAGACAGAAAGATGGATGAGCAGGTGATTAATAATTTGAATAATGTCCATAGTTATTTGGATCGTTATTATACCGAGAAGGGCAAACTGCCTAACGATTTTTCAATCTTGATAAAAGAGTACGCTTTGCAAGAAAAAGATTTTGTTAATCCGATTAGTAAAGAAAAATTTGAGTACAAGGTTGTTGATGCGACACATTATGAAACATGTTCCGTCTTTAAGGCCTCAAATAAAAAAGCGAATGAGAATATTACTTATTATGGACAAGTAATTTGGGACCATGATGCTGGTCGATATTGCTTTACGCAGAAAATATTTGAAAATCCGAAGGCAACGCAAATGGAAGCTATTCGGTAGGTTTTCTGTAAAATTAAACAAAAAGTACAAAGATTCGATAGTCGATAAGATGGTCGAATCTTTTGTGTTATAAAGGAATATTCAAGATGGTGAAATTTGTTTTTATATTCATATTAATGTATAATATGTGTATAAGTATATATGAAAATAATCTTGGAAAAATTTGAAGGTCCCTTGGATTTATTGCTAAAATTGATAGAAAAAGAGGAGATGGATATCACGAAAATCAGTTTGGCAGCGATTGCGGATCAGTATGTTGAGTTTGTAAAAAAATCAACCCAAATAAGCCCTGGCGACGTGGCTGATTTTTTGTTTATAGCCGCGCGACTTTTGTATATTAAGTCACGAGCCTTATTGCCGTTCTTGCAACAGGACGAGGAGGAAGAAGAAGACTTGGAAGAGTTTGAAAAGCAATTGAAGATTTATAAAGAATATTTGGAAGCAGCTAAGAGTGTTGAGGATATTTTGGCGACACAGCGATTTATGTTTGTACGTGAGTTTAATAAAAAAGCGATTTTGAATAACACTAATTCTTTTTCACCACCCAAGGATCTAAAGATGATTGATTTAAAAAATACTTTCGAGGAGTTACTAGCCAGGATTAAGCCAGTGAAAAAATTAACTGAAGAGGTGTTGGAATATAAGGTTAGTATCGAGGAGCGTATTGCCAACATCCAAAAGATGTTTTTGAATAAAGTGAAAACCAGTTTTGATAAATTAATTGAAAATTGTAGTTCGAAGGCGGATGTTGTGGTTAGTTTTTTGGCAGTTTTGGAGTTGATGCGACAACGCGAGCTGGTTTTAGACCAGGAGGATTTGTTTGGCGAGATTACAATCTCGAGAGTTGTGAATTAAGATTAAAACAATGAATGAATTGAAGTCAAAAATTGAATCGCTGTTATTTGTTTCAGCTAAGCCGATTGCAATTAGTCATCTGGCGGAATTGATCAAGGTTGAGGTAGGCGAATTAGAAAAAGCTGGCGATGAGCTGCTGGCCGAATATCGTGAGAGTGGGCGAGGTATGCAGATAGTTAAAGACCACGCCAAATATCAAATGGTAACAGCACCAGACAATGCTGGTTTGATTCGCGAATTAATCAAAGATGAAACCACGGGCGAATTGAGTCGTCCTAGTCTTGAGACCTTGACCATTATTGCATATCGCGGACCGATTTCTCGAGCAGATTTGAATCGAATCAGGGGTATTAATTGTTCGCTCATTTTAAAGAACTTATTACTGCGTGGCTTAATTGAGTCAAAGGAGGGTAGTGAGGATGGCGAGAGTTATTATAGTGTTACCTTTGACTTCATACGACATTTGGGCATAAATGACATTACTGAATTACCTGATTATGAACGATTAAGCAAAGATATGAATTTGGACGAAATTTTGGGAGAAAAAAAAGAGGAAAATTAGTAAGAAAAAATTATAAAGAGAAATAAAATTTAATAAAAATAAATTTTCAACTTGCAGCTTAAAACTTGCGGTTGATACGTATCCCCATGCGTAAGACTTTATCATTATTTACAATCATTTTTTTTGTGTTTGGCATTTTTGTCTATGGCAAATCCGGCTCCAATCACTCCCTTGAAGCTAGTTTGGATAAGAACGGTATTGTCTTGGGTGTGAGTGAAGAAGCGTCCAATGGAGAGGTAGACAGTAACATCGAGCCACAAAATAATTTTTTACCGAGCATTGTTGATGAAAATTTACCACCAACAAAGAATGCTAGTAGCTCTGAATATAATTTAAAAACTGGCAAGGCGGTGGTTCTTGATTGCAAGAGCGGCTCGACAATTTACGATAAAAATTCGACAGAAAAAGTTGCAATTGCCAGTATTACCAAATTGGCAACTGCGTTAGTTTTTTTAAAAAAGAATTTAAGCCTGGATAGCGTCTATGAGGTAAAAAAAGAGGATCGAGTTGAGGGTGGCTTGTTGCACCTGCGTACGGGTGACTTAGTGACGATTAAAGATCTTTTGAATTTGAGCTTGGTGTCATCGGATAATATGGCGACGATGGCCTTGGTAAGTGCCAGTGACTTAAGTGTAAAAGAGTTTGTAATAGAAATGAATCTTTTTGCCAAGGAGAATGGTTTGGCTGATACGAATTTTATTGACACGATTGGTTTAGAGCAAAATCTGTCGACAGCACTTGATGTGGCCAAGTTGGCTAACTTGGCTTTTGCCAATGAAGTGATTGCTGGGATTGTGGCGCAGGATAAATATATTTTTAAAACAAAAAATGGACGTGAGGTTATTGCTAAAAGCACGAATATTTTATTGGACGATGAAATTACTGATGGGATTAGAGTTATTGGCGGCAAGACTGGTTTTACCAATTCAGCCGGTTATTGTTTTGTAGGTAAGTTTGTTGATGATAAAAATAAAAATATTATCTCGGTAATTTTGGATGATAGCGAAAAAGCATCACGCTTTTATCAAGCGCACAACTTGGCCAAATGGGCGTTTAATAATTTTTCTTGGAATAATTAATTAATAATATAAAAAATATGAAAAACGAAAAAATCGTCATCGCAAATTGGAAGATGAAGCTTAGTTTGGCAGAGTCATTAGACTTAGCTAAAAAAATTAAAGCAAAGTTTAAAAATATGGATGGAGAGCAAATTGCCGTTTGTCCAAATTTTATTTCTTTATTAGGCGTGCGAGATGTTTTGCAAGGCAGTAATATTAAATTAGGCGGTCAAGATGTTTTTTGGGAGGAGAATGGTGCTTATACTGGTGAAATTTCCCCAAGTTTATTGGTTGAGGCTGGTTGCGAATATGTTATTATTGGTCACTCAGAGCGTCGTAAATTTTTGATGGTTAATTATGAAATGATTCATAAAGAAGTCAAGGCGGTCTTGCAGATGGAAAACTTAACACCGGTTGTTTGCATTGGTGAAAACTGGGATGAGCGAAAAACTGATCGTCGTGATTACGTTTTGTTCGATCAAATACAGCAAGCCTTGAGCGGAATTGATGTTGTTGGTAATCAGCAAATCGTAGTAGCTTATGAACCAATCTGGGCAATTGGCTCTGGTACGGCGATTGAGCCAACTGAAGCTGAATATGCGCACAAAATTATCCGTTTGACACTAAACGATATGTTTGGTATGAAGATAGTTAATAATAACTTTAAAATTATTTACGGTGGCAGTATTAATAGCAAAAATGTAAAAAGTTTTGTGGATTTGGACAACTTGGACGGCCTACTAGTCGGTGGCGCCAGTCTTGATGTCGAAGAGTTTTATAAAGTAGCGAAAGCGATTATTAAATAAATATTTATGTTAGTACACATCAAAGAAATAGTAAAAAATGCAGAAAAAGGGGGATATTGCGTAGGCGCTTTTAATGTTCACGGCTTAGAATCGATTTTGGGCGTGGCTAATGCGGCTGTGCGAGCGGGTTCGCCGGCAATTATTCAAGTATCAGAAGGTGCAATAAAATATATGGGCCTAGAGGCTTTTGTGGCCTTGGTGACAACGGTGGCTAAGACAAGTGCAACCAAGGTGCCCTTGACTTTTCATCTTGACCATGGCAAGAATCCAGACATTGTATTAGCTTGTATCAAGGCTGGCTTTTCCTCAGTGCACATGGATGGTTCACATTTGCCCTTAAAAGAAAATATTGCAATTACGAAGAAAATTGTCACCATTGCTCATAAGAAAAACGTTTGGGTACAGGGCGAGGTTGGTGCAATCATGGGCGGCCATGGTGATATTGGTGGACAACTTGAAGGTATTCAACTTGCAAAATTAGAAGAAGTAGTTGAATTTGTAGAGAAGACTGGCGTGGATACAATCGCCGCGGCAGTTGGCACGGCACACGGTGTTTATGATAATGAGGATATTATTGTTCCACTTTTGAAAAGTATTAAAAAGCAAACTAGAAGAACTTTTGTTTTACATGGCGGTTCTGGTCTACCTAGTCAAAAAATTAAGAAAGCCATTAAGGAAGGTGTTAATATTATTAATATTGGTAGTGATATTAAAATTGCCTTTGCTGAAGCTCTGAAAAAAACTTGCCTAGAAAATGTCAAAGAAACTGATCCACGCAAGCTAATGAGTCCAAGTGTCGCGGCGATTGAAGAGGTGACTATGAAGCACATGAAAATTTTCGGAAGTGCTGGAAGAGTGAAATAATAAATGTAACAAATAATTAACTATGTACGATATAATTCCATTGATTTTGATTTTAGCCGGCCTGACTGCAATTATTATTATTGCAATTCGAAAGTTCTCTGTCTTGGCCAGCTTGGACGTTGAAGCAATCAAAAAAGAGCGAGAAGCAAAATTCAAACAACAGATAATTAGCAATAGAATAAAAAGAAATTATTCCAAATATCAGAATCAAGCCTTAAGTCTTCTTAAGCCCATGATTGCAAATATTTCGGAATTTTTTGTTGATCTTCATGATAGACTAATTGAGCATAAGCTTAATTATAAAAAAGACAAGAAAGTGAATTTGGAAAGCGAGGAGACTATTATCAGTCGTTTGTTTCTTGATATTGAAGAATGTTTGAAGAATGATGATGAGGATTTAGCCGAAAAAAAATATATCGAAATTATTGGCATGGATAGCCAAAATCTGAAAGCTTTTCAAGGTCTTGGTGATTTGTATTTTGAAAAAAAGCAATATAATGAGGCCAAGCAAACATACAAACATGTAATTAAGCTTCTGGAAAGCGATACTGATGATTATGCCTTGGACGGCGTTGATAGTACTAATAATAGACAACTCGCTGGTATATATTTTGATTTAAGCTTAATTGAAAAAATCTCCGAAAACAACGATTTGGCCATGAGTTATATTGACAAAGCTCTAAATATTGAGCCTAATAACCCGCGTTACCTTGACACAAAATTTGAGCTTTGTATAATAAATAAAAACAAAGAATTAGCCAGCGCTACTTTTGAGAAATTAAAAGAAGTTGATCCGGAGAATGGAAAATTGGCTGAATTGGAACAAGAGATTGTTGAATTAGAGGTTTAAGCTATTACAGCTTATTCGCCGTTGTAGCTCAGCTGGTAGAGCACTTCCATGGTAAGGAAGGGGTCTCGGGTTCGATTCCCGACAATGGCTCAAGGATTTTATTATAACTTTCAATAAAATAATATGGATATCGAACGATGGAAAGACACCACGAGCCACATTAAGGATACTTTTGAGGTAGAGGATGAGGGGAGTGAACATATTGACGAAGAGGGCGGCATTGATGTTGATTATATTGTTTTTGCGGGTCCATTAGGGAAGATGCGATTAGAATATGTTTCCAGGCCGGCAATTCTAGATAAAAAAACAACTTACTCCAATCGAATTGGATCAGAAACAAAAATAGATTATACTTATAGTAAGACCGATAGAAGTCAGCAGATGATGGCTTATAAATGGGATGAGGGTCTTGATGATTGGGTGGAGATGGAAAGCAAGATGTTTGCCTAGTTAACTCCAAAATAATAAAATTACGGCTTCGGCCGTTTTTTTGTTTATATGGCTCAAATATGATATTATGTATTTATGAACAATCAATTGTTAGTAATTTTATCAATCTTTTTGGCGATAAATTTTATCGCTTTTTTCTTGATGCTTTTGGATAAGAGTAAGTCGCGAATTAGCGGGGCGGAAAGAATTTCTGAAGGGATGTTGTTTTTTATGGCGACAGTTTTTGGGAGTGTGGGCGTGTATGCTGGGATGTTTGCTTTTCGTCACAAAACTCGGAAGTGGTATTTTGTGGTTGGAATTCCGTTATTAATTGTCCAGAATAGTACTTTTTTATATTTAGCGTATCTTTTTTTAACTGGCAGTTTAAGCGTAATTTAATATGACAAGAAAAGAAGAAAATGCAGGCGTGATTTTTGCCTTGGTAAGTGCGGCGATTGGTGGAATGTTTCCGATTTTGGTGAATAGGGGAACGCAACTTGTGCCACCGGTGATGTTTGCCGCGATTACAACTTTGTTGGCGGCTAGTGGTTCTTTTATTTATGCAGCGACTCGAGGAGAATTACATGAATTAAAAAATAAAAATGCTTACGCCTCGATGTTGATGGTAACTTTTTGCATTGTAGTAATTCCGTATCTTTTAATGTCTATTGGCTCAAGTAAAACGTCTGGCATTAATACTTCTTTTTTAAAGCTATCGGAAATAATATTCACTTTAATTTTCACACACTTTATTGGTGAAAAAACAACCAGGTTGAAATTACTTGGTGCGGGTGGAGTGTTTATTGGGGCTTCGTTGATTTTATATAATGGCACCCCGCGATTAAATGTTGGTGATTTATTGATTGTTGTTAGCACTATAACATTTCCGCTCGGTAATTTTTATGCGAAAAAGGCTTTAAATTTGGTGTCACCGTCGATAATTTTGTTTACGCGTTTTTTATTAGGGGGCCTTTTTATGTTAGTTTTGGCTTTGTTGTTTGAGCCACAAGGAAATGGAATTGGTCCAATCTTAAGTCATTGGAAATTAATTGTTTTTGTGGGTGTTATCTCATTAGGTATTGGCAAGGTTATTTGGTATGAGGGTCTTAGGCGTTTGGATATATCAAAAGCCATTTCCCTGGGAATGACATCTTCTTTATTTAGTTTGCTTTTCTTGGTTAGCATTTTCCGAGAAGATTTTTCCTTGTATCAATTCGCCGGAATTGTCTTTATTATGATTGGCATCTATTTTTCAATAAAAAGAAATTCTGTTAATCAATCTTTGACTAAGTATTCAATTTAAAATTTTTGTTATTAATGTAAATTTCATGTGGCAGGTGTATATTTTAAAGTGTGCGGATAAGACTTTTTATACGGGCATTACAACTGATTTGGAAAGGCGAGTGGGTGAACATAATAGCTCTGACTTGGGGGCAAGATATACGAGTGGCCGACGTCCAGTAAGACTTGTTTATGCGCAGAATTTTGCCAACCGATCCTTGGCCTCAAAAGAAGAAATTAGAATTAAAAATTTATCGCGGGAGGAAAAAATTGACATGATTAAAAAGTATGTTAGTATAAAAAAGTAAGTTATTTATTAATTAAATACAAATTTATGGCTACGAAAAAAACTAAGGTAAACAATAAGAAAGTTGCTGCTAAAAAGGGAACAGTAATTAAGGACTTAGCGCCGGGTGAATTGCAAAAATTGGCCAACGCGGGGACTAAAGAGGCGATTGCTAAAATTGAGCAATATTTAAAAATTGAGCAAGATGAGGAAAAAAGAGCCTACGCGGAGATGGCCTTGGAGGAATGCGAATTTATTTATTATCAACCAAATAGCGAAAAGGAAGATCAAGAGTTTATGCTTTGTGAATTAATCCGCCGACGAAAAATTGACCTTGAAGACTTAATGATGGAGGCTGGTGCTGTTCAAATGAAATTGGATAAATTAATGTTGGAGAAAAAAGTGCATGATAAAATTATTGCCAAGCATAAAGACAAGAAGGAGGTTTGGCAATACAATTATATCCCTGATTTTTTATTGACAGAGAAAGATGCTTTGCAACAATTAGAAGATATGATTGGCTATGAGGAAGAATGGATTGCTGAAGCAAAGAAGATGATTACAGCTCCACGTTATAAAAATATTCCTGATCACCACTTAGCTCATTTCGCTTTTGAATTTGACGAGGCGCTTGATGAGGGCGAGGACGATGAGGCTGATTATGATGATGCCGACTATGATATGGCTACCGAGGTGGATGAAGATGGTTATGATTACGAAGATGACGATTGTTGTTCAGATGGCAGTTGTTCATGTGGAAACTAAAGGTTTAAAATTTGTTAAGATAATTTTGAGATTAAATCGCCATTAGGCGATTTTTTCTTACAAAAATAGCGATATTTAACAATATTTTTGACAAAATGCCTGGTATTGATTTATTATTTTAAATATGTTATTTTGATTATAGGTAAAATAAGCCCTGGAATAGGGCATTATTTTGTTTTAAAAGGATATTGGGTCGGTACTCTAGCGGTCAACGAGGGCAGACTGTAAATCTGCTGGCTACGCCTTCGAAGGTTCGAATCCTTCCCGGCCCACACGAAGAATAATCATCAGCAATGGTGGTTATTTTTTTTGTATAAAAAACCCCTCAGTTTTTATTCTGAGGGGGTTAGAGGATGGTTAGAATTTCGTCTAACGTTTTTATTTTGTTTGTTTCTTTGGATGAACCGGCTCTGTCCAACAAAATGGCGTTTATGCCGACTGCTTTTGGGCCAGCCACGTCACATCTTAGGCTGTCGCCAATCATGAGCATTTCTTCAAGGGCGATGCCGGAGTTTTTGCTCATTACTGTGTAGATATTCTTGTGCGGTTTAATGTGACCAACTTCGCAGGAAAAGACACTGTGATCAATGAGCTTATCAAGGCCTAATTGGAAAAATGGTTTTTTGTAAGGTGTGGCTAGATTGGAAATCACGCCAGTCATATAGCCAAGGCTACGTAATTCTTTGAGCAGCTCGATTGATTCCGGGTATGGCTCGGTTGACTCTAATTCGGTGCGCAAATCAGTTGTAAATTTTTCAACATCCACAGAATTGCCAAGATTAAAGAGCTCAATCTCTCCTTCGGGCGTTTTGAAAAAATCGCTACAAAGGATTATGTTTACAAGCTCTTTATGATTGCGGGCGGAAATTGCTTCCAAGAACATTTTATACGGACTAGTTTTCCTTTTTGTGAAAATCAGCGTGCCGTACAAATCAAACACAATCATTTTTATTTTTTTCATCGATTCCTCCTTTTTTTATGTTTGTTATATATTGGCAGATTTATTTGATTTTGTAAAGTGTTATTTTTTGGATAAAAAAAAGGACGCTTGGGGGCGTCCTGGGTGATGGTGATTGTTGGTTTTACCAAATTGGAAATCCCGGCGCCTTTTGCAGGGGTTCGCTTAGATAATCGTGGGGTAAGCCGGCTATTGCGGCCATGACGCGTGTCGGTTGCTCAGTGAAGAGTTTGTAGATTTCACTCCTTGGGATGTCCATTGTTTCTCTGCCGTTTTCCCCTTCGATTTCTCGGCCGTTTTCATGGCAGATTCTTTGCAGCGCTGGCATCTGTTTGTTGTTGATGTAAAAAGCTCTGGCGTATGAAACCAATGCTTTACTTTGGTCACTATAGACAGTTATACCTTTTGATATAGCAATTGTTTTTTCCCAATTTTCATCAACCTCGGTGATGTCTTTAAGATGGCAACATGGGTCAACGTTGAATGTTTTCCCTTCAACTATGATGTAATATTGTATATTTCCCTCGGCACCTTTAGAAAGAAGGGGCACTCCAGGGGCTATTACACGGTCAGTTGCCGCCGTCCTTTTTATCGGCGCTGCCGCCTTTATCGGCACTCGCAATCCATCAGATGATAGATTTATCCTGGGTCGATCTTTATGCATGCCAAAAAAGGGGAGGCTGCTTAAAAATTTGCCAATCAAATCTTTTGCCCCCGTTGTCTTTTCTTTTGGTAAAGCCGTGGTTGTATTCATCTCCACATCTCCCTTTTGATTCATTATTTGAACCAGCTTAATTCCTCAAGCTAGTTCGCCTAAATATGTATAATTTGAAAGAGCTGTTTCTTTTTTGATTTTTAAATATTAGCAGATATTTGGATTTTGTCAATCAAATAATAATAATACTTATCCACTTGACAGGTGAACGACTGTTCACCTATTATATAGACATGGATGTGAAAAACAAAATTGAAAAATTTTATAAGACAAATAGGCGGATGCCGGTGTATAGCGAGATCATGACGTTGTTGGGTTATAAGTCCAAGAACGCGGTTTTTAAGTTGGTTAATCGCTTAGTGGATGAGGGTTTTTTGAGTAAAGATAGTAAAGGGCGCTTGAGCCCAGGAAGTCTTTATGGCGCGATTAGAACTTTGGGTTATGTGGAGGCGGGCTTTCCGTCGCCGGCCGAGGAGGAGTTGGCGGACACGATTACTTTCGATGAGTATCTGGTGGGCAATCGTGAGGCGACCTATATTCTCAAGGTGCGCGGCGATTCGATGAAGGATGCGGGGATCGTTGAGGGGGACATGGTGATTGTCGAGCGAAATATCACGCCACGGAGCGGGGATATTGTCATTGCCGAAGTTGATGGCGAATGGACGATTAAATATTTTCGGAAAAAAGGCAATGTGATTTTCCTTGAACCAGCAAATAAAGATTTTCAACCGATTTATCCCAAAGAAGAATTAAAGATCTCGGCAGTGGTCAAGGCGGTGGTGCGGAAGTATTGATTAATTTTCGAATTTTCAATTTTCAATTTTCAAAACAATGATTAAATTTTCAATGAAACAATTTTCAAACAATAAATAGAATGATTATCGTGTTTGAAAATTAATAAATTGTGTCATTGAAAATTGTTTCGAAAATTGAAAATTGAAAATTAGAAAATTAAACATAAATATTTATATATACTGCTTTAAAAGGAGACATATGCCATTAAAATTGTTTGATTTCCCCAAAGCCATCCTCCACATCGACGGTGATTGTTTTTTTGCCTCTTGTGAAGTGGCCAAAAACCCAGCCTTGAGGGGTAAGCCGGTTGTTACCGGCAGTGAGAGGGGGATTGTGTCATCTTTGACCTATGAGGCCAAGGCGAGGGGCGTGAAGCGGGCGATGAGCCTTTGGGAGATGAAGAAAATCTGTCCGGATGCGATTTTCCTGCCGTCCGATTATGAGACTTATAGTCTTTTTTCGGTGCGGATGTATGAGATTGTTCGACGCTATACTTCCGATGTGGAGGAATATAGCATTGATGAATGCTTTGCTGATTTGACGGGCCTGCAACGACCCTTGAATATGTCCTACGAAAAGATTGCTGATAGTATCAAACGTGACTTGGATGCTGAATTGGGCATGACCTTCTCCATTGGTTTGGCACCGACCAAGGTCTTGGCCAAGATTGGTTCCAAGTGGAAAAAGCCATCAGGCCTGACAATTATGCCTGGTCACAATCTTCATTATTTTTTAGAAAAATTAAGCGTCGATAAAGTTTGGGGCATTGGTCAGCAAACAACGGCGTATTTAAATAAATTGGGCATACGCAGTGCCTTGGATTTTGCGCAAAAAGATTTTGACTGGGTCAAGAGTCGTTTATCCAAACCGTATTTAGAGATTTGGAAAGAATTAAACGGGGAAGTGGTCAACGATGTCGACACGGCGAAAAAATCTCTTTATCAATCAATTAGCAAGACCAAAACTTTTACGCCACCATCAAGCGACAAAGCATTTATTCTGTCGCAACTTTCCAAGAATGTTGAAAATGCTTTTATTAAAGCTCGTCGTTATAAGTTGGCTACCAAGAAATTCTTTTTTTATTTAAAAACCCAGGACTTTCAATATGCCGGTTTGGAAATAAAAATGAATCGCCAAACGGCCTCGCCCAATGACGTGATTAGTTTGATTGCCAATCGTTTTGACGAGGTCTTCAATCAGCGCCAATTATATCGCGCGTCTGGCATAGTGCTGACTGACTTGGCGGAACACAAACCGAGCCAATTAGATATCTTTGGTGAAGTGCTTAAGTCAGATAAATATTTCAAAATTTTCGGCAGCGTCGACGACATGGCGGCGCGTTATGGCAAGCATACGCTATTTCTCGGGACCAGCTGGCAGGCAATGAATTTCCGCCAGCACCAAGGCGGACGCGAAGCGAAGGCGGATCGGAAAAGTGTTTTGTTCAAAGGTGAAACAATCCGAAAACGCTTGGCGATTCCGATGTTGGGGGAGGCTTGGTGAAAATATGACTTTGAATTTATATAGCAGGAAGTGTGTCATCGTATTCTCCCTCGCCCCGCCGGGAGAGGGTCGGGGTGAGGGAGCATTGTTAAAATACTTCCTATATAATATTCTTCGCACGCTCTACCTCACCCCGACCCTCTCCTACAAAGGAGAGGGAGTTAATACCCGTCTTTTGTGTAGGTGAATAGTCATCTGATATTATAAAATTTAATCGATTGTCATTCTGGAGGGAGTCGGGACGACCGATAGAATCTTCCGATGTTTAAGATTTAAAATTCGAATATTAACACTCGTTTTTTACGTAGTCGAAGATTCTATCGCTTCGCTCCAGAATGACAATATATATTCTTTTACTTTTTACTAATTAATGTTAAAATAACCCTATGCAAACACTTCTTAAAAAATATTTCGGCTATGACGAATTTCGGCCTTTGCAGGCGGAAATTATTAATAATGTTTTAGCTAAAAAAGACGCTTTTGTGCTGATGCCGACTGGTGGTGGTAAGTCTTTGTGTTACCAATTGCCAGCTTTGAAGTTCCCCGGTGTCACTTTGGTGGTTTCGCCATTGATTGCTTTGATGAAAGACCAGGTCGATGCTTTGCAGGCTTGCGGTGTGAATGCCGAGTTTATTAATTCGACTTTATTGCCGGCTCAGATTGATCAGATTTGTGAACGGACGCAGGCGGGTGATATTAAGATTTTGTATGTAGCGCCAGAACGTTTTGGGGCGAAAGGTTTTCAGGATTTTTTAAAAACTTTAGAAATTAGTTTAATTGCGATTGACGAGGCTCATTGTATTTCTGAATGGGGTCATGACTTTCGACCGGAGTATCGCAATCTCAGCGCCTTGCGCAAGCTATTTCCTGGCGTGCCCTTGATTGCTTTGACGGCGACGGCAACGGAGAAGGTGCGTGAGGATATTGTGCGTCAGCTAAGCCTGCAAAAGGCGCAACTTTTTGTTTCCAGTTTTAATCGGGAGAATTTGCGCGTCTCTGTGGTTGAGAAAAAACAGGCTTTTGTGAAATTAGTTAACCTCTTAAATAAATATCCCAAAGAGTCAGCGATTATTTATTGCCATTCACGCAAAGAGACCGAAGACATTGCTAGTAATTTGAAATTAAATAAATTAAGTGCGCGTGCCTATCATGCCGGTCTGAGTGCGAGCGAGCGTAAATTGGTGCAGGAATTATTTATCAAAGACAAGGTGGATATTATTGTGGCGACCATTGCTTTTGGTATGGGCATTGATAAGCCCGATGTGCGCTTGGTAGTGCATTACACTTATCCAAAAACCCTCGAAGGTTATTACCAAGAAATCGGTCGTGCTGGTCGTGATGGTTTGGCAAGTGATTGCGTCATGTTTTATACCTATGCTGATACGCGTAAGCATCAGTTTTTTATCAATCAAATTGAGGACAATATTTTACGCGAACGAGCGGAGGAGAAATTAAGCGAGGTTTTGAGTTATGGTGAATTGGCTACTTGTCGCAAGAAATATTTATTAAAATATTTTGGTGAGGAAATGCAAGGGGATAATTGTGGCGCTTGCGATGTTTGTTTGACGGTGAAGGAAATGTTTGATGCGACTGTGATTGCCAAGAAGATATTATCAGCCGTGGTCAGAACGGAAAGTCGTTTTGGTAAGAATTATGTTATTGATGTGCTCATGGGTAAGAAGAGTCAAAAGATTAGAGCGAATAAGCATGAACAATTGTCTGTCTTTGGCATTGTTGATGATTTTTCCGAAGGGGAGTTGGGCCAGATTATTAATCAATTAGTCAATCTAGGTTATTTGATTAAGACGGAGGGGAAATATCCGACACTGAGCATTACCAAAAAAGCGGGGCAATTTTTGCCAAGCGATGAAGTGCTGGAAATAGTGAAACCATTAGTTGATGTTCTCGATAAAAAAGCGACTAAGAAAAAAGGCGAGCTCAAATACAATGAAGACTTATTTGAATTATTACGTGGTATTCGGCGCGAGTTGGCAGAGAAGGCCAATGTGCCGCCCTTCGTCATCTTTGGCGACACTTCTTTGCGTGAAATGGCTTATTATTTTCCCGCTGACAAAGAAGCCTTTGCGAAAATCTCTGGTGTTGGTGCCAAGAAGCTCGAAGAATATGCTGACATCTTTTTGAAAGAAATTGCTATCTTTGCGCGCACGCATAATATTCAATCAATTGAGATTGATCAGAAAAAAGTGAAAAAAAGCAGTGACGATATTGAAATCAAGGAAAGACGACCGACTTTTTATTTGAAGACCAAAGAACTTTTGGCCAAGAAAATTCCCGTTGACAAGATTGCCAAGAACCAAAAAGTCCAACCCGCGACGATTGTGAATCATATTGAAAAAATGATTGATGCTGGTGAGATAATGGATTTGAATTATTTAAAATTACCCAGCGATCGCTTTGAGGCGATGAAAAAAGCCTTCAAGAAAATCGGTGATGATAAATTGAAGCCGGTATTTGAATACTTGGATGGGAAATATGATTATGATGAATTGCGTCTGGCACGAGTATTGATTCGGGCCTAGTTAGAAAAACTACCTCACCCTAACCCTCTCCTGGCAAGGAGAGGGAATATAAACTCCCTCGCCCCGCGGGAGAGGGTCGGGGTGAGGGGGAAATTTAAAACAATATCTATGAACAATAAAAAAACAATTTTCAAAATCGGTAATCTCGGCTTTGGGTCGGCGATAGTTATTTTTTTAGCAATAATTTTCTTGCCGGCTGTCTTTATTCTTGGTCATTTTTCTTTTGGCGACGGCGCCTTTGGTCCGGATATTATCAAGGCGGTAACCTTGTCGTTTGAAATCGGCTTGATTGTGACTTTGGTAAATCTCATCTTTGGTTTACCGCTAGCTTGGTGGATGTCGCGTAGTAAATCTTGGTGGGCGAAGGTTTTGGACAATCTTATCGATCTATCCTTAGTGGTGCCAACAGCGGCCTTGGGTTTTTCAGTCTTTCTTTATTGGGGCTCTGCCAATGGTCTGGCGCGCTTATTTGGGATTGAGGGTGGTTTGATATCCAAGGGTCCACTTTTGATTATTTTACTTCATGTTGTCTTTACTCTGCCATATATGATTCGCTCGATAACGGCGGCCATTCAACAGCTTGACCCGAACTTGGAAGAAGCAGCTCTGACCTTGAGCGCTCATCCGTTCACGATTTTTCGCACTGTCTCTTTGCCTTTGTTTAAGGATGGAATTATCGTGGGCTCGGTTTTGTCGTTTACCCGCAGTATTTCCGAGACTGGCGCTACGATGATGGTGGCGGGGACTTTTATGACCGCACCAGTTTTGGTGGTGAGTTTAAAAAATGCCGGCTCAATTCCGCAGGCGGCGGGGGCGAGTATTATTTTGATTATATCATCGGTGATTATTTTATTTGTCGGTAAATTATTTTTGGGTAAAAACAGTTTGAATTTGCGAAAAGTTTATCCGAACTTTGAAAAGAAAATTATCGGGCTGAAGCCGGTGATTAATACCGTGACTTTAATCTTTTTTGCTTTGATAATCTTTTTACCAACGATATTTATTGCTTTGTATAATTTTTTAAACTTCGAGCCCTTCTTTAATAGTGTTTTCTTGAATAGTTTGGTAATAACTTTCGCTGTCGCTTTTCTCGTGACTATCTTGAACCTGCTTTTAGCCGCGCCGATTGCCTACATTATTGCCCGCAATAAATATCGCCTGGGCAAGGTGTTAGACATCTTAAATGAAGTTGTCCTCTTGGTGCCAACGAGCGCCCTGGGTCTTTCTTTAGTTTTGTTCTGGCGTAATTTTTTTGGGAATGAATTATTGATTTTAGTTCTCACGCATCTTAGCTTTTCTTTTCCCTTGCTAGTGGCGCCGGTCTCAGCGGCTATCAAGGATATTTCCGAAGCGACCGAAGAAGCGGCTTTTACCCTTGGTGCCAGTTTCCGTAAAATGTTCACCTCAATCTTATTGCCTCAAATCAAACCTGCGCTAATTGCCGGTTCAATTATGGTCTTTATGCGTAGTCTATCAGAAACGGGTGCCACTTTGGCGGTGTCGAGTAATATAAAAACTATTCCAGTTTATATCGTTGAGCTAGTGAAAGCGAATGAATTAAACCAAGCCGCCTTTGTGAGTGTGGTTTTATTCGCGCTCGCAATTGTTTTCCTAACTTTATTGAAGTATAATAAGAATAAGATGTAATAATAAAAATATGCCAAAAATTACCGTAAAAAATTTAGTAAAAAAATTCAAAGGTGCCAAGGGTGGGGAAGTCTTTGCTTTGGATCATGTTGATTTGGAAATTAGAAATGAAAAATATACCACCTTGCTTGGTCCATCCGGTTGTGGCAAGACAACTCTTTTGCGCATTATTGCCGGCTTAGAGGTGCCGACGAGCGGGAAGTTATATTTTGATAACAAGAATGTGTCCGAGTTATCGACACAAGCTCGTAATATCGGTTTTGTCTTTCAACACTTCGCTGTTTTCCCGCACATGGATGTTTGGCATAATGTAGCCTATGGTCCAACAGTCAAAGGTCTACCCCAAGAGGAGATTGATAAAATCGTGAAGGAAAATCTAGAACGCGTTGGCTTGGCGCATCGTTCAGAGGCGATGCCTAGTGAGTTATCCGGTGGTATGCGTCAGCGCTTAGGCTTAGCAAGGGCCCTAGCGTCTAGCTCTGGACTTTTATTACTAGATGAACCATTGTCAGCTCTTGATGCCAAGATTGGAACTTTCTTGCGTCATGAATTAGAAAGAATCGCTCGCGAAAATAAAATCACCGCTATTCACGTTACCCACAACCAAATAGAGGCAATGACGATGTCTGATGACATTATCTTGATGAAGAAGGGTAAGATAATCCAAATGGGTAGTCCGGAAGAGCTTTACAATCATCCCAATTCAATTTTTGCAGCTAACTTCATCGGTAAATGTAATTTTTTGAAGGTAGAAAGATTTTCCAGTACTGAGGTTGTTTTTGATGAGAAGTATATCGAGGTAGCAAAGACACCCAAGAATAAGAAATTAGTCCTCGGTGTGCGTCCGGAAAAGATTCATTTACGCACCAATGGCACCAACAATATGTTGAGTGGAAAAATCGAAGATATTGATTTTTTGGGGACAATGTATGAATATAAGGTCAATATCGGTGATGGGGTTATTTTCCGCTCCTACAAGCGAATTAAGGAGGAAAAGATCAAGGAGAGCTTTAAGGTGGGTGATCAGGTTTTTTTACTATTTTATCCAGAAGACGTTTTGCTTTTTCCAGAGCCAAAAGACCTAGAATCGGAATTGAGATTGGAATAGATAATTTTGCTTAATATTAGGTAAAAAATATCCACAAAGACACCAGTTGCCACAATAGTTGACTTTATTACAGTTTTGTAATATTATATATACAGAAATTAATATTATTTTACATACCTTAGACAGGCGTCGACGTCTGTTTATTGTTATTAAAGCGGGCATATGTCACAAGACAACATGATTAAATTTGAGTGTACTGAATGCAAAACAGTTAACTATTTCTCAAGAAAGAACAAGAAAACCTTGAAAGAGAGATTGAATCTTAGCAAATATTGCAAATATTGCAAAAAGCATACACCACACAAAGAAACTAAGTAATACACAAAGTTTTAAAAAAGTTCATAATTTGTCTTTATGAACTTTTTGTTTTATAATGGAGGAAAGACAAATAAATAAACTGAAATATAGTGGGCAATGCCAAGTTATATCTTGTTAGATAAGCGGGCCTCGCCACGCCGTAGCTTCAGCGCAGGCGGGTGTAGTATAATGGTAGTACAGGGGTCTCCAAAACCTCTAGCGTGAGTTCGATTCTTACCACCCGTGCATAATAGTTTTTAGTGCTTAGAATTTCTACATAGTTGGATATTGGTGTTTTACTAGATATTTTGTGTAGATAATTACTTTTTCAAAAACCAAGGTTTATACCCTTGGTTTTTTTGTATTTTTTGTTGATCATAATTATTTTTAATGGTCAGAATTTTTATTTGCCCACATGATTGTGATGAGAGTAGGTGGCAGAAGAGCATTTTTATCTAAACCTATTTGTGTTATTACGCAATTTGTTATAATTCTAGATGCATTTTGGGTAAGTTATATAATTATTGGATTAATAGATGACATTTTGATATTGTCTGCTATTTAGACATTTCGGGATAATAATCTGAATGCCTCTGCTAATATTAAATAAATATAGTTTATTGTTTATTATAAAAATGTCTGGAAATGTGTTTATATTTTTAATAATATAATTTATTGGCTTATATTAAATTAAATATAAATAGTTGACAAACACATTTTATCATGTATAATAGAATTATCTTATTTAATAATAAAAATAATATGAAAAAGAATGAATCAGAAACAGTAAATTTTAAAAAAGGCTATGTGAGTCAGTCTGATGTGCCAAGCTATAATATTGAAAATGCTCTTCGTATTTCGCGGGCGATTATTGATAATTACGGAGGACAGCCAACAAAACCTCTTCTTGTGGCTAAAGCAATGAATGTATCACTTTCATCTGGTCCTTTTAGGATGATGTGTGGCGCATCAATAGCTTATGGCCTAACCGTGGGGGGTTATAATGCGTCCGTAATAAGTGTTACTGATTTAGGTAGACGGGTAATAAAACCTATTGTTGAAGGAGGAGATTTGATTGCAAAAAGAGAGGCTGCTCTAATGCCAAGCGTTATCAATAAATTTCTTAACAAATACAATAATCATGCCTTGCCAACTGAGAATATTGCTTATAATGTATTAGAGGAAATGGGCATTCCGAACAAAAAGGCAAAACAAGTTTATCAAATAATTATTGAAACTTCACAATCTGTTAATTTTATTGAAAATATAAAAGGAAAGAGTTACGTATCTTTGGACGTGGCGCCGACTAGACAAGCACATATTGAGGAGGATAGTATTGTGAATGGAAGTGGGGAAAGTCTTAATATTGTTGAAAATGACAATGGTGGCGACGACAGATTTGACGATATTAATGACGGAAATATGGGAAATGCAAACAAAGATGATAGTAAGAAAAGACGCGTATTTATAACACACGGCAGAAACAAAGCATTTATAGAATCAATTAAAAAATTATTAAAATTTGGGGAACTTGAAGCTGTGGTAGCAATTGAAGAACAAACAGTTTCTGTTCCTGTACCAGATAAGGTTTTGGAGGGAATGAGAAAATGCGGAGCAGCAATTATTCACGTTGATGCCGAGGAAAAATTAATTGACGAAAATGCCAACGAAAGAGTAGTAATAAATTCCAATGTATTGATAGAAATTGGGGCTGCGATGGCTTTGTATAACAGAAGATTTGTATTGTTAGTAAAAAATGGCATTGAACTCCCTTCAAATCTACAAGGTCTATATCAAGTTAGATATGATGGAGATAATTTAGATGGTGATGTTACGATAAAATTATTAGAAGCTATTAATGACATGAAGGCGAGGTAACGCGTAATGCTGATTGGATAAAATTAATACATATGATGTTGTGATTTATTCAAAATTTATTATTAACGTGTGAATAGCGGTGGGCTGCTAATTTCAGTGATAAATATTGATATATATAAGCCCTTATTGTCCATTAAAGTCTCCTGGATAATTACTCTAGTGAGGTGATATTTGACACGAAGTGTTGGGGTATAAAAAAATTCGTTAAGTGCTCATAGAGAGACTCTGACGGAACAAAGGATGACTTATTTAAATATAAAGAATGATTTATTTGGTGTTAAAATTAATAATTAAATGAGCAAAGATTTTAATTCAAGATTTGGAATTTCCGATGATAATTTAGAAGAGTTGAAAAATCAATTTGTGAATAGGGTTAATTCACATCTTTTTAGTTGGCTTGAGAGCGATGATGGCTTTTACTGGCATAGCGATTTCGTTCTATGGATAAGTCTGAAATCTGGCAAAGCTTGGAATGAAAAATTTCACCAAAACCACGAAGGTCAATATGTCGACATGTCATTGAAAATTGTTGCGGGCAATGATTTTATCAAGACTTTGTTGTTGGTAGAGTATTGTCATGAATTTATAGATACCGGTAGGCTTCGAGAAATGGATAGGAGATATATATTCGATAATTCAAGAGTCGTCAATACCCGCAACTTTAATAGAAGAATCGAAGATGTTTTTTTAAATTCAAGTTCGGAGATTGGTATATTTTGGAAAGATGGAAATTTCTACAGAGCAGGGGCTAAAGAGCTTGATGACGCCTTAATATTGGATAATTTATTATGGTTAGATAAATATCCAGCTATTAAGATTCAGTATAATGTAGCACTTAATCATTTTAAGGACTCCTTGGGGAATTTAGCATCTCGTAAAGATGCCATTACTAATGCGTATTCTTCAATAGAGGGTTTGACCAGGCTGATTTTGAAAAATAATAAAACTTTTGAAAAAAACTCAAATGATTTGGTGGATGAAATTGGGCTTTCTAAAGAATATAAACAAATAATATATAATTACAAGCAAATTGCTCACGAATATAGCAGTAGACATTCTGGATCTAATTTTTCAAATAAAGAGGCTGAAGCTTTTATGTATCTTACTGGACTATTGATGCGTTTAATATTGTCAAAAGAATAAATCATAAATTATAAAAAATATGGGAGTCTCTTATAAAAATTTTTGGTCTTTGAATACGGATGAGGCTGTCGTTTCTGGAATATTACGAAACGAAACCAATAAGAATATTGAAGTCTTAATGCCAATGAATGCACAAATGAAAGGTGTTGATTTGGTTTTAATGAATGTGGACACCAAGAGCGCAGTAACGATCCAGGTTAAGGGTAGCAAGGCCTTTGAGCCAAAAAAGAATGAGCTTCGTAGGCATGGACATGGAAATGTGGGCTGGTTTTATCTTGAGGGAAAAACAATATTTGGTGCAACGGCTGAATTTTTCATTTTTTTAATTTATGTCATAGAAGAAGACGTTCAAATCGGGAGAAGAACATTGAGTCCTCATTCGATTGTTATTCCTACAAAAAAACTTCAAGAGCTAACTACGCAACATAAAAAGATTCATGGCAAAAGATATAGCTATTATTTTTGGATTAATCCAAAGACGAAAGAAGCCTTTGATATTAGGGATGAAGAATTTTATGTAAGTGAATATTTAGACAAGTCTGGTTTTGAAAAATTGAATTTCATATTAAAATAATTAAATTTGCAATAATTTACAAACCATATGGGAATAAAAGTTGAATACAATCCAGACCTTGCCTTGCGGAGTATTGAGGAATACAAAAAAGGCAATCGAAAAATTGAGGAGTGTCTTCCTGAAAATATGAGAGAAGGCGAGGTTTATGAATTTTTGAAAAGAGATCAAAGAAATTATTGGTTTTTCGGTGAGATTCCTTTAATTGAAACTCGCGGGAATGAAGTTTTGTCTCGTCCGCGAGCAAGCATTCTCATGCTGGAAGCGACGCATTTTGCTCAAGGCGGTGAGATGTGGACTAAGGGTAAGTATAAAGTTATGGAAGTTTTTAATGATAAGGATGTTCATTTTGAGTGTTTTGATAAAGTGGGAGAAAGAAAAGATTTTTAAAAAATTTGTGCAAATTTAACATTATATGAAACTACTTTTAACCTCAGCAGGTATTACTAATCAATCAATAGCTAACGCTTTATTTAGTTTAACCGGAAAAAAGCCAGAGGATACAACTTTGGTTTATATTCCAACAGCGTCAAACGTTGAAACTGGTGATAAGGGTTGGCTCATCGATGATTTGCTTAGCTTGAATAATCTAAATTTTAAATCGATTGAAATAACCGATATTTCAGCGGTAGATGAAAACATCTGGAGACCCAGCTTGGAACAGGCGGATGTTTTGTTTTTTGAGGGTGGAAACACTTATTATCTCATGGAGTGGCTGGATAAGTCGGGACTCGCTGAAGTATTACCAGGACTGCTCAAAGAAAAAGTTTATGTCGGGGTTAGTGCGGGCAGCATGGTTACTAATAAAGATTTGTTGCTAAAAATTTCACAAATAGTTTATGGCGAAGATTTGGACAAAGATTATGAAATGCAGGGATTAAATTTTGTTGATTTCTATTTCTTGCCACATTTGAATTCAGAATACTTTATTAATTTGCGCGAAGATTTTGTGAGAAAGGCTGTCAAGGATATGACGGAAAAAATTTATGTTATGGACGATAATTCTGCCTTGAAAGTTGTGGACGGCAAAGTCGAGGTGATTGGCGAGGGGGAGTGGTTTGAAATTAATTAGGTTTTTGAATAAATTGGTAATTAATTCAGGGTTAATTTTTGAAATTTAAATAATTAATAATTTATAAAATTATATGGATATCAAAGCAACTAAGAACAGGGACATAGTAGAAATAAATATCAAAAACTTGGGTGACGCTAAGGCGAGGGTTATGAAATCACTTGGCAAATGCCAGTCTGGAAAATGCAATTGCAAGAGCAAAGAGTATGATAAGTTGGAAAAAATGGAAATTCTGGAGGGGGACAATGGTCTGACAGTAAAGCTTTCTCCAAAGAGTGGCGAGGACTTGGATGTGAATGAAATAAACAAGTGCGCTGTAAATTTGAAATAATTTATATAATACACGAGAATAGGAGTTGATTTTCATTTTGAGTGTTTTAATAAAGTGGGCGTTAGAAAAAATTTTTATATGAAAAGTATAGATTTAAAAAAAATATTTATCCTTTTTTTGATTATTACAACTATTTTGTTATTGTCATATTTTGTGATTTTTGGGCGCGCACTCAGACAGTCAGAAAATCATATTGGTATTTTTTTAGCATTGCCAAAAGTAATCTTCAATTCTGGTGTCACACGTCTTGATGACGACACCTATCTGTCCAAAAATCCGACTAACTTTACTAAAAGCATGGAACAACAAGGATATACGTATATTGAGTCAATGGGGTCAGGACAATTTTTTGAAAAAGATGGAAAAAAATATGCCGGAATTGGTCACATGTATTCTTCATTACTCATGGTGTTTACATTTAAAATGTATGCTAATGAATAAGGATGATTAATAATTTGTAACTAAAAATTTATGATCAAAATGAAATTACAGAATGAGTCTTTCAATTTAATAAGAGATGGTCATAAAACTATTGAAGTTAGACTTAATGATGAGAAAAGAAAATTATTGCAAGTTGGAGATGTTATTGAATTTACAAATGTAAAAACTGATGAAAAAATTAAAGTTAAGGTAAGTGGCTTATTACCTTATGACACTTTTAAACAGTTATTCGATGCTCGTGATGTTTATGAATTTGGTAGTAATAGTAAGGAAGTTCTACTTGCTGATATTTATAATTTTTATAAAAAAGAAAAAGAAGATGAACATGGCGTGCTTGGTATAAAGATTGGGGTCGTTAATTAATGAAATATAATTACAAATTAATATAAAAATATGCATTCATCAAAATCATTAGAGGTAAAAAGATTATTGAAAGACATTTCTTCGGAAATCGGAGAAATCTTTCCCTTTAATCTTAACGAAAAACGTGCGACGATTTTTGATTTTTCCTGCCAAGATGAAAAGTTGGAAAAAGTGGATGTGGGCAATCCGGAAAGTTTTTCTCAGTATATCTCAGACGAAATCGGGAATCAGGATGCTAGATATGGAATCGGAAGATATGATGAGGACCGAATAATTTATCGAAAGAGTGATCTTTTTAAATCAAAAGAAGAGTCAAGAACTATTCATCTGGGAATTGATATCTGGGTTGAGGCAGGCGTGGAGATTAGTACGCCACTTGATTCGATTGTTCATAGTTTTCAGGATAATGATGCTTTTGGGGATTATGGTCCGACTTTAATCTTGGAACATTTTATTAATGGTGTTAAATTCTGGACCCTCTATGGTCATCTCTCTAGAAGTTCAATGAGTGATTGGGTTGTTGGCAAAATTTTTCACAAAGGAGATAAAGTAGGAACTATCGGAAATTATAAAGAAAATGGCGGCTGGCCATCACATCTTCATTTTGAAATTATTACCGATTTAATGGGCAAGTCTGGCGATTTTCCCGGGGTGGCAGCAAAATCGAAAAAAGAATTTTATTTAGATGTCTGTCCAGATCCAAATTTAATATTGAAAATCAGAAGTCTTACGTAGACACTAATTTTATTATAGTGAAAAAATAATTATGAAAATAGAAACGAAATATTTACAAATGACGTGAATATTGCAATTTTTAATAAGTTGTGATATAGTTCAATTATGAAGTTACAAGCATTACAAAATAACAGCTGGTGGACTGCTCAAAATATTGAGTAGATGTTTTTTGTTTTGTAATTATTAAAGACTGCTCAATATTATAGATATTGAGCAGTCTTTTTTTATTTGTCTTATGAAATATTATTTTTACAACCGAGCGACGTATTATTGGCGATGCAAATCGTAAGTTTTATAATCTCTAAAATAATTAATAATTAAGAATAAATATATGAAAAACAATTTAAAAGTATTACCAAATAAAGAAGGCTATTATGGCGAATATGGCGGACAAATTATACCGCCGGAACTAAAAACAATCTTTGATGAAATAGATGTTTCTTACAGGGAGGCGATAGAGGATGAGAGTTTTCTGGAAGAATATCAGATGCTCTTGCGTGACTATGTCGGCAGACCTTCTCCGCTTTATTATGCGAAAAATTTATCAGAAAAGCTTGGTGGAGCAAAGATATATCTAAAAAGAGAAGATCTAAATCACACTGGCGCTCATAAGATTAATCACACCCTGGGAGAGGCATTGTTGGCGAAGAGAATGGGGAAGAAAAAGTTGTTAGCTGAAACGGGAGCAGGACAGCACGGGGTGGCCCTGGCAACGGCTGCAGCTATAGTGGGAATTGATTGCGAAATCCATATGGGCGAAATAGATATCAAAAAACAACATCAAAATGTTTTGAGAATGAAATTACTAGGCGCAAAGGTGGTTAGCGTGACGAGTGGTGGAAAATGCTTGAAGGATGCGGTTGATAGTGCCTTTGAAACATTTTTGAGTGATCCGCAAAATATCTTTTTTGCCATCGGATCCGTTGTCGGTCCTCATCCGTATCCGATGATTGTTCGAGACTTTCAATCGATTATCGGGAGAGAGGCAAAAGTGCAGATTGGTGAGAAGGAGGGAGTGTTGCCGGATTATTTAATCGCCTGCGTGGGTGGCGGTTCTAATGCCATCGGCCTTTTTCATGAATTTTTGAATGATGACGTGAAGATGATTGGAGTGGAGCCTTCTGGAAAAAGCTTTAAGGACGGTGAGCATGCCGCTACTTTGACACTCGGCAAGAAAGGCGCTCTGCATGGTATGATGACTTATTTACTTCAAGATGAGAAGGGTGAGCCTTTGCCGGTCCATTCAATCGCTTCCGGTCTTGATTATCCTGGTGTCGGTCCAGTGCATGCTGATTTAAAAGACAAGGGACGTGTTGAATATGTTTGTATAAATGACAAAGAGGCGCTTGGTGCTTTTTTGGAACTTAGCAAGACAGAGGGAATAATTCCAGCCCTTGAAAGTGCCCATGCCATCGCTCATGCAATCAAGCTATCTCCAACGCTCAAAAAAGAAGAAATAATAATAGTTAACTTATCTGGTAGGGGTGATAAGGATGTTGATTATGTGGCTGAAAGATTGGAATTGTAACTAATGACAATTAGTGGACATGAAAGACTTATAGACACAAAAACTGTTCTAATCTTAGAACAGTTTTTTGTTTAGGGTGGTAGGAGATAGAACTTATGGTATAATAATGACGTAATAAAATTATATGCAAAAAAGAGTTAGAGCAGTTATTGTGCAAGATGGTAAAGTGCTTACCATAAAACGTATCAAAAACAATGAGGCATATTTTGTTTTTCCTGGTGGTGGTGTTGACGATGGTGAGGATAATAAATCAGCGTTAGTTCGGGAATGCCTTGAAGAGATAAACGTGAGCGTTTCGGTTGCTGATTTGATATTCAAGCAGGTGTTTAATCAAAATGAGGAGTTGTTTTATTTGTGCGACATAGTGAGTGGTGCTGTGGGACATGGACATGGAGAAGAATATAAAAAAATGTCTGGTAATAATTATTATGAACCGACTTGGTTGTCACTTGTTGATATTAAGGATAATGATATAAGACCTGGGGAAATAATTAATGTTTTAAATAAAATAAAAATATGAATATCGAATACGAAGCAACATATACAAATGTAGACAAAGATGAGGTGCGAGAAAAATTACAGGAAGCGGGAGCGAAGCTAGTCAAAAAAGAATTTATGCAAAAGCGCGCGGTTTTTAAATTGCCAGAAGGGAATCATATCAATGGCGGTTGGCTGCGAGTGCGAGATGAGGGCGATAGGATTACTATGAGTTTGAAAGTGGTTGATGGTAATAAAATTCATAATCAAAAAGAGACAATGTTGACGGTTGATAATTTCGAAGAGGCAAAAAAGTTTTTAGCCGGAATCGGTTGCAAAGAAAAAGCCTATCAAGAAAGTATGCGCGAATTGTGGGAATTGGATGGGGTGGATATAACAATAGACGAATGGCCTTTTTTGGAACCGTTTGTGGAGGTTGAGGGACAGTCGACGGAGCAGGTCATGAAGGTGTCAGAAAAGATTGGCTTTAATTATAACCAAGCTAAATTTTGCTCTGTCGATACTTTGTATAGCGAGAAATACAACATCAGTACAAACCGGGTAAACATGGAAACACCGCAAATTTTATTCGAAATGATTAATCCTTTTATTTGATAATTATTATAAAAATGAATAATATTTACAATTATTGCAAAATATTTTCTTAACTCAGGGCTGGTCTAGGAAGTGAGCCGAAAAAACTGTTTTAATTTTAGAACAGTTTTTTTATTTCTCTATTTTATACACAGCTATGTGCGCACTGCGAGTGATATTTGGAATTGATTTGTCTCGGTGCTGTTAGATTAGCGTTATTATCGCTGCTTGGTCAACACTACATCTTGTGGTATAATTAAGTAGTTGTATACTAGCTGTAGTATAAGCGCACTAAATGAAAAAAATATGGATTTATACAAAATCACAAAAAGAAATGGTTTATTGGCCGATTTTGAGGCGGATAAAATTAAAATGGTAATCGCCAAAGCTGTGGCTGCCGTTAATCAAACTGAGCGCTGGTCGTTGGACGAGCTTTATTCCCAGGTTATAAATCGAATACAAATTGATTATATTGATCAGGAAAAAACACTGAGCGTGGAGAATGTACAGAATGTCATCGAGGAGGTTTTGATGGCTGCGGGCGCCTATGATGTCGCGAGAAAATTTATTATTTATCGCTCCGAGCATGCCAAATTGCGGGAAGCGGAGAAAAAACAGGTACAGGACTCAATTGCGCATCATGCTTTTAAGATTGTGAACAATGACGGTTTGGCGGAAGTTTTTTCTGAAGCAAAAATTGTGGCCAAATTGACAACTATGGCCAAGGGGCTGGACTTTATTGACCAAGCCCTGGTGTTGGCCGAGATTAAAAAAAATCTATACGAGGGCATCAAGGTGAGCGAATTAAAAAAGACGATTATTAACGCGGCTACGTCATTGGTCGAAAAGCATTACAATTATTCTTTCCTGGCCGCGCGTTTGTTATGGGACCAGCTTTATGAAGAGGTGTTGGGTCTTGATTATGACAAAGTGCTACTGGGAGAAGATTTGAGTATAAAAAAATACCAACAAGGCTTTATTGATTATATTGCCAATGGGATTGGTTACGAATTGCTTAATCCGGAATTAGCTAATTTTGATTTGTTGAAATTGGCCAAGGCCTTGGATAAAACACGTGATGATAATTTTCAATATCTGGGAGCGCAAACTGTGCATGACCGCTATTTGTTAAAAACGCCGACAAAGCCCCGCCAAATTTTTGAATTACCGCAATGGTTGTGGATGCGGGTGGCGATGGGCTTGGCCTTGCGCGAAGATAATCGCGAGGAGCGGGCGATTGAGTTTTATAATGTGATGTCACAATTTTTATTGTTGCCTTCAACACCAACCTTGTTTAATAGCGGCACCACACATAGTCAGTTGAGCTCTTGCTACTTGAATACAATTGAAGATTCGATTGCGGGTATTTTTAAATCGTTCAGTGATGTGGCGAGTATGTCCAAGTGGTCTGGTGGCGTCGGGACTGATTGGACGCCGGTGCGGGCCATGGGCTCCAAGATTAAGGGAACCAACGGTGATTCACAGGGGATTATTCCTTTTATTAAAATCTTTAATGATATTGCAGTGGCAGTGAACCAGGGCGGGAAACGGCGCGGGGCTTTGGCGGCTTACTTAGAAGTGTGGCATGGCGATATTGAAGAATTTTTGGAGTTAAAGAAAAACACCGGCGACGAACGCCGACGGGCGCACGATATTCACCCGGCGTGTTGGATTCCTGATTTATTTATGAAGCGGGTTTTGAATGATGAGAGTTGGACCTTGTTTTCGCCAAACGACGTTCCGGGCTTACACGATTTGTATGGCCAGAAGTTTGAAGAAAAATATCAGGAATACGAAAGAGCAAATATCCAAGGAGCGCGACAAATTTCGGCCAAAGATCTCTGGAAAAAGATTTTGACGATGTTGTATGAAACTGGACATCCCTGGATTACCTTCAAGGATCCCTGCAATTTGCGCTCACCGCAAGATCACGTTGGTGTAGTGCACAATTCTAATTTATGCACGGAAATTACACTGAACAATTCGGCCGACGAGGTGGCAGTTTGTAATTTGGCTAGTTTGAACCTGGCACGAATGATTTGCGATGGCGAGTTAGACAAGGATTTGATTCGACAAACAGTTACGAGCGGGATGCGCATGTTGGACAATGTGATTGATATTAATTTTTATACTATCAAAGAAACCGAAACAGCCAATAGTCGCCATCGGGCGGTTGGTCTTGGCTTGATGGGTTATCAGGATGCTTTATATCAAGTCGACATTGATTTTGCCAGTGAGGCTAATTGGAAATTTGCAGATCGCTCTATGGAATATATTTCGTTTTGCGCATTGGAAGCGAGTTCAGACTTAGCCAAGGAGCGGGGAGTTTATCAATCCTATCCGGGTAGCAAATGGAGTCGGGGATTATTGCCGATTGACACCTTGGGTCTACTTGAGGCAGAAAGAAATGTTCCGCTCGCGATTGATAAAAATTATACACTGGATTGGGCGGGCTTGCGCGACAAAATAAGTCGACAAGGCATGCGTAATTCAAATTGTTTGGCGATTGCGCCAACGGCCACAATTTCAAATATTGCTGGTGCGATTCCGTGCGTGGAACCGATTTTCAAAAATATTTACAGCAAAGAAAATATGTCTGGTAGTTTTTTGGTGCTGAATAAATATCTGGTGGATGATTTGATGGCGGAAAATCTTTGGAATAAGCAAATTCTTGAAGCGATAAAATATGACAATGGCTCGATTGCAAATATTCCGGTCATTCCCGAAAGATTAAAAAACAAGTATCGCGAAACTTTTGAAATCGAGCCTCACTGGGTGGTGCGCGCCGCCGCTTACCGTGGCAAATGGATTGACCAGAGTGCGTCGACAAATATTTTTGTGACGACAAGTAGTGGTAAAATATTAAGTGATATTTATATCGATGCCTGGAAGACTGGTTTGAAGACGACTTACTATTTGCGCACTTTGGCAGCGTCACAAATAACTAAAACCATCGAAATGCCTGCGACTGAAGCGGGTGCGCCGGAGGCCTCTGGTGGCGACAATCTAGTCGCTGCCCCGAAGGCTTGTCTGATTGACAATCCAGATTGTGAGGCTTGTCAATAGAAATATTAATAAAATTAAGAATAAAATAAATATGAACAATCTTTCAAACGCCGAAGTGATAAACAAACGGCGCGTCATTAACGGTGAAGACGATGGCTTGATGCAAGTCGCTCCACTAAAACATCCTTTCGCCGATGAAATCTTTAAGACGATGCTCAAAAATAATTGGGTGCCACAAGAAGTGAATCTGCAAGAAGATATCGAGCAGTGGAAAAAACCGGATTTTTTAACAGAAAATGAACGACGGGTTTATAAGCGAAGCTTGGCTTTTGTTTCAAACCTGGACGGCATTCAAACCGCCAATTTGACGACTAATATTATTAATCAAATTACATCGCCAGAGGTGACCTTGGCGGTGGTGCGCCAGGCCTACGAGGAGGCATTGCATGTGCATAGCTATGCCACGATGATCGAGGCGCTGGGTTTTGATCCGGATGAAATTTATGGGATGTATAAAGTGGACAAAGAATTATATACCAAAAATCAATATGTCTTGGCGGCGATTAATAAAATCGGTGATCGCAGTTTTACGACGGGCACCTTGGAAAGCGACCAGGCCTTCTTGGAGGCGTGTGTTGGTAATGTCATTTTAGAGGGAATATATTTTTACAGCGCTTTTTTGAATTTTTACGTCTTGAGACGAAATAATAAAATGCCGGGTAGCGCCCAAATGATCCAATTTATTAACCGCGACGAGGATATGCATTTGAAGTTGTTTATTAACATTGTCAGCACCATCAAGCAGGAGCAGCCCGAGTTGTGGACAGCGGAATTTCAAGAGCGTATCATTAAAAATATCGAGGGTGCTATTGAACATGAATTGAGCTGGGGCTTGTCGTGCATCAATGATGGCATCCTGGGCTTGAATAAAAATAATTTAACCGACTATCTTTATTTTATTGGCGACCTGCGTTTAAAATCTTTGGGCTTACCAAAAAAGTGGAACACAGAAAATCCCTTTACCTGGTTGGATGAATTTACCCAGGGGAATATGACGGAAAGTAATTTCTTTGAAGCAACCGTAAAAGAGTATTCGACCGGCAGTCTGGAATGGTAATTTTTGGGGCGTGATTTTCTCCCGAGAGGTTTGATATAAATTAAAAATAAGGCTAATTTAGCCTTATTTTTTGTTTCACAGAATTTACCATGGAATATTTCCTGTCTAACATTGACAAATAATTAATTCTATGCTATAGTAGCAATACTATCCTAACGATAGTAGTTGATATTTCATCAATCTTTTTCAAACAAAAGGAGAGTCGACAATGGCAACGAAAATGAGAATTACGGATTCAAGATGTTTGGCAATGTCAATTTCGCAACAGCACATTGAAGAAGTACTGAATCAAAAAGTTCGCTTTGCCGGTGTGACGGTTGATTCCACGGACTGTGGCGACTTCTTGAGCGTAGATACTTACGGTCAACTGGAAATTCTTGAAACAAAGAAGAGACATGGCTTTTTGGCAAACGTTCACCTGGTAAAGGACTTGGACGGCAATTGGTATCCCAGGAATTTGGACACGCATATCAATATGAATGGAAAGTCTGGTCCTGGGGTTAAGATGAACATGAGCTTTGTCAGGTTCGACGAAAATGGAGTAAAGACTATTGCTCCTGAGCCTACAAAAGAGGAATGGGAAAAAATAGCATCAACGTGGGAATAGTTAAAAATTCCTTGAACAAATTGGCTGTTGCATAACTTATTGTGCAACAGCTTTTCTTTTGGTTTTAACATTGCCAATGATTTGGCAAATAATGAAAATAAGACCATTTTAGCCTTTTTTATTTTAATTGTGTTTATTGAAACAATGAAATATAATAACTATTAAGAATAATAAAAATAAAATAATATGTCCGGATTAATAAATATTAACAAAATCTCAAAATCTTTCGGGCCTCATGTCATTTTTGATGAGGCTACTTTTTATGTGGCCAAAAAACAGCGGATTGGGATTATTGGGCGAAATGGGGCGGGGAAGACCACCTTGTTTAAAATGTTGTTGGGGGAGGAGAAGATTGATAGTGGGGAGATTGCCGTGTTTGATGGGACGCGGATTGGGTACTTAGAGCAACAGGAGAAGTTTTTGGATACTGATACAGTCATTGGCTTTTTGGAACGGGATAGTGGTAAGGAGACTTGGGAGTGTGCGAAGGTGGCAGGAGCCTTTCGCTTGAAGAATGAATTATTGGATAGCAAGATTAGTGCGCTCTCGGGTGGCTATCGAATGCGGGTCAAATTGACAGCGATGTTGTTGCGGGATCCGAATCTTTTGTTGCTCGATGAGCCGACCAACCATTTGGACTTGAGCACGCTCTTGCTTTTGGAAGAATTTTTGAAAACTTATAACGGTTCGTATATGGTCATCTCGCATGACCGGGAGTTTTTGCGCTCGACTTGTGATAAAACTTTGGAGGTGGATCAGGGTAAGCTGTATTTTTTTCCATGTTCGCTTGATGCCTACTTGGCACAAAAAGAATTAAAAGATAAGACAGATGAGAAATATAATAAGAAAATAAAGGCACAGAAAAAACAGTTGCAGGATTTTGTTGATCGATTCAAATACCAGGCTTCCAAGGCGTCAATGGCGCAGTCAAAAATGAAGCAGTTGAAGCGCTTGTCCGAAGTTTCAATTCGGCAGTCTTTAAAGACAGCGCAGATTGTTATTCCGGATGTGGCTAACAAGAGTGGCTTTGCTTTTAATTTGGATAGTTTGAGCATTGGTTACGCGGGTAAAAAAATCGCCGACATTTCCGCACTCGATATTCGTCGTGGTGATCACGTGGCAGTCTTGGGCGACAATGGTCAAGGTAAAACCACTTTTTTAAAAACCTTGAATGGCGAGCTACCTGTCCTGTCAGGTGAATTTGCCTGGGCATATAAAACGAAAATTGCTTACTATGACCAACATGTGACAAGTGGAATGAATCCTCGTGAACAGGTGGGTGAGTATTTGGAACGGCAAGCTGGAGTCAGCTCAAATATTGAGGATGTCTATCGCATTGCCGGTAATTTTTTGTTTTACGGTGATGATATTAAGAAAACAATTGCCATGCTTTCGGGCGGTGAAAAAGCACGCCTATGCATCGCCGGTATTCTTTTGCAGGAGTGTAATGTTTTATTACTGGACGAACCGACTAATCACTTGGATTTCGAAACCGTCACCACTTTGGCTGACGCCTTAAGTAAGAGTAAGGCGACAATTTTATTCATTAGTCATAATCGAGAATTTATTCACGCCGTGGCTGACAAGATTATTGAAGTGGGCGAGGGTGTTGTGAAATTTAGTAAACTGAAATACGATGATTATCTGCACGAGCTTTACATGAAAGCCGGTCTTGGCGCCCCCAATCAAAGTGCTGAGCAACAAGCAATCAGGGAAGACGACAAAGAGGCGCGCAAGGCGAAACAGGAAAAAAGAAAGGAATTAAAAAAAGAACTGGGCAAGATTGAGAAGGGTATTGAATATGACAAAGCCCTGGAACAGAAATTGCTCGCAGAATACGAAGCTGATAATTTTAAATTTGACCGGGAAAGGGATGTTAGAATGAAACAGCTTAAGGATTCTATTTATTATCAAGAAGATAAGTTATTAGAGCTTGAAATTGAGATGGAAGAATTGGTATAAATAATACTTTCATGCAGAATAAACACTAGCGTTTGTCGGGGTGGAATATTATGTAAAAAATATGGCTAAAATTAGTCATTTTTTTATGTTCAGCAAGAAGCTGTTAATTTTGTCTTTTTTTTATTGACATACTTGGTAAAGGATGGTAATTTCTGATTGATTCGTACTTTTAAAATTATAAAAAAAGGAGGGTGTACTGTGAATTTTACGACTGCTTGGTTGACAATAAATAGGGCGTGCAATATGCGCTGCAAATGGTGTTACGGGAGAACGATGAATTTTTCTTCTAGGGAGGATATGAGCCTGGGTACAGTTATTCAGGCAATAAAGCTTTTCAAGGAGCTTTCCCTAAAAAACATTATATTGATTGGTGGCGAACCAACGATTCATCCTCAATTTCTTGAGATTGTTGGTCTTATACGTGAAGCCGGCATGAGACCTGTTTTGGTTACAAATGCGGTAAGACTGGCGGATAAGCAGTTTCTGCGGGCAGCCTTGACGGCGGGTATTGATGGAATTACAACATCGTTTAAGGCTGGCAGTGGTGAGCAGTATCGTAGGTTGACCGGAGTCGATGTTTTTAATGATGTTATGGAAGCAATCGCGAACATAGAGGAGTCAGGAGTGTCACATAAGATTTCGGTGACAGTTTGCGGGAGCATGTTTAATGAATTCGATGAGTTGTTGGGGGCTGTAGTCAAGAGTGGAGCAAAAAGACTTGCCCTTGATATGGAGCGTCCGGTTATCCTTAATAACGAAGCACAGTTTTCTGGATCAGCTTCTCCGCAAGAAATGGCTGATTTCTTTTGCAAGATTTACCCAAAGGTAGATACTTGTGGAATGAAGACCACGGTAAAAATTACGCTGCCGTTCTGTCTTTTTCCGCCTGCCTTTATTGATGAGTTGGCGAATAAAAAACAATTGATTTCCGGTTGCCAAATGTTTAGGGGTAGTGGTATAATATTAGACACGAGAGGCCGATTGTTACCATGCAATCAATTTTGCGATAACCCACTTGGAGAAATGGGGGGTGATTTTAAAACGGCTGAAGAATTCTTGCTCTTTAGAAAAAAAGAAGATGTTAGAGATTTTTATGCGGCAGTTTCGAGTTGTCCGCATGAAAAGTGTGTCAATTGTTCTCAGTGGAAATTCTGTGGCGGTGGCTGCAGAATCCATTGGCTTTACCGGGAAGCTTCAGAGCTTCTTGGCAACAATAAATAATGAAGGAGGAGTATGAAATGAAGGCACAAGACTTGTATCAAAAACTGTTTAAGGGGGAGCAATTAGCTCCTACAAGTCCGATAGTCGGACACAAGTCATTGCACAACGATGAAAACATCTGCGTTTGCGAGGGCGGCGGGGACGATTGCGAAGAATAGGCCTTTGGGCGTGAACGTGGGGGCGGTAAGAAATTACGCGCCCCTTTTTTAAATAATATGTTTAATTTTACATACAATAAACAAATCGATGAAGAGTGTTGGCAGCGAATAATAAAAGCTGGTGTGCTTTTTGGTCATTTTTTTCCACAGGAATATCATATAACTGATAGGGGTACAGTGAAGGCGCGGGAAAGAGCAGTATTATATAGGGAGGTTTGGGATGAAATGGGTGATGATTTTATGGCGGGTATTAAAAAGATTTATAAGATCGAATTCCCTAATGATGTAAAGTGTTTTGTGAATACGAGCCCGTATTCAATGGATGGTTATCCATCTGGACATATTTCCATTTCAATGAATTTTACAAACCGCGAAAAGATTAAGGGAGTTATTGTTCATGAATCGGCACACTATATTTTTAGAAAATATTACTATGATTTTTGTAAAAAAATAGGGTGTAGTCATGATGATTTTGAGGAAATTAAGGAAGTGATTACTGTTATAAATCAGGATGTTTTTTCTGATATCTGGGAACCAGGGTGGGATGTTCATAAAAAATACAGAGAAAAAACTTTGGCTCTCTGGAGGAGTGGTCTGGACATAGAAGGGATTGTGCAGTTGATTAAGGAGATGATTAATGAGAAGAAATAAAGATGTAAGAATTGGTATAGTGCTATATGTATAAAAAAAATAAGGCAAATTTTAGCCTTATTTTTTGCGCAATTTTATTGTAAAAATTGTGCTTTTTTATTACATAATCTTCATTTACAAATGCTTTATTTAGAATTAGCTATTTTGTAATGGCTTGACAATCGCTGTAAATTACAGTACGATGTAAAAATCGTTCATTATTAAGTTAACTTAAAGGAGATTTGCCATGGATGTGGGTTTAATTGCTGCTAATACAGTCGGTTTGGTCACAAATGCTTATGCAAAACAAATGGGTCCTGATAAGGAAGCACAGCAAGGGCCGGTTACGCGGGATAATCGCGATACGGTGACAATCTCAGCCGCTGGTAAAGCAGCAGCAGCTGCAACTCAATCCAGCAAGGAAACAACGGCTGAATAAAAATTGAATATCATAAAAAAAATTAACAAAGGCGACCGCTAAAGGTCGCTTTTTATTTATCTGACGAGAAATGGTATTTGTGATATAATAAAAGAAAATAATAATATTAAAAAATATGAAAAATGAGTTTATTGCCATTACTGAACACGCGAGGGATGCTAATCCAGAGAAGGCTATAAGATGATTAAATTTGTTTATAATACAATTGTTTAAACGATCAATGTGTGCTAAAATGTATATATATTCTTGTTTGATATATTTAGCGAGTTATTTGAAACTGTCATGTGGCTGATTGTGAAGTGACAGGTTGGTTCAATTTTTTAGTAGCATAAAAAGTTTATTTAATAAAGCTTAAAATATGAAATGGAAATATAAAAATACGTTTTTTCTCGTACTTAGTTTAATAATTTTGTACTTTGCGGCAGACTCAGTTCTTATGAAAGAGGTGGTTGGTAAGTTAGGGGAATGGGGTTATTTTGGTGCCCTTATCGCCGGCGTTTTTTTTGTTTCAACGTTTACAGTTGTGCCATCCGCTTTGGTTGTTTATTATTTAGCCCAGACATTAAATCCTTGGGAGGTAGCCGTCTTTGCCGGCCTGGGTGCAGTTATAGGTGATGCTTTGATCTTCAGCTTTTTAAGAGACGGCTTTTTTGACGAAATAAAACCCCTTTTTAGTTTCTTTAAAAGACCGTTGTTTTTGCGAGTTTATAATTCACAATATTTTATTTGGCTAATGCCGATTATTGGCGCAGTTATAATCGCCTCACCCTTTCCAGATGAAATTGGTATCAGTCTAATGGGGTTGAGCAAGATAAAGCGTTGGCAGTTTGTCGTGGTGTCATTTTTTCTAAATACTTTTGGCTTACTTGTTATTACGTCCCTCGCAAGAGGTTAGAATGCGTCTTGGTTTAGGTGTATAAACATAGTAAATAAAATATGCTATACTGTGAATAAGATATTTGCAGTATTTTTTTTGTGAATATTGATAAATGGTGTAGTTCTTTTTTAAAAATAAAAAGGAGGCGCGAAATGAATAATGGAGTCAGCTGTTTATCTTTATTAAAGGTTGTTTTTATGCCTGGTCGCTTCGGATATGAGCTTCATATGATCGAGGGGCCGAGACCCAAGTCAATTGAGAGTAATTTTGAAAGGGTAGGCATATCGCTTAAAAAAATGGCCGTAGAAAGTGATGATCCAGCGGTAATTTTGGAAAATCTTCAAGCGCGGCTTAAACACGAAGACGATGAAGATGCTGATCCCGATTTTCATTAATAAGGCGGACAAGGTAGTTGCAATAAGTTTACTCAAGCGGAGTATTTTTTTATTGCAAATAACTGCATTTTTTTCCGAAACTAATAAAGCCTTTTGGATGAAACCAAAAGGCTTTTTTATTTGCAAATTAACCTTTGTTATATAATTTTCCTAGCTCAACTTATAATTCAGACATTTTAAACGGCTGTTGAGATGATGAAATATTTCGGTTTGGAATTTAGTAATATTCAGACAAAATTGAGGAAGTGATTTTTTATATAAATTCAGATTCATTGATTAATTCTTGATATATTAAGCACATATCAAGTAACTAATTTTTTCAAATATGGATTATGGATTGACAACAACTTGACGCTTAAATATAATTTTGCTACTATACTAATATAAATTAGTATAGTTTTTTTATGGAGTTCAAGTGTTGCACAAAAAATACGACAGAAGAAAAAGAGGTGAGTCGAGTATATGATTTTTTGAAAATCATTGCTGACAAGAATCGCCTTCGAATTTTGTGTATCCTTGAAGATAAACCTCGATGTGTTTCGGATATTTTTGCTGATATTGGGATTTCGCAAAAATTAACTTCGCACCATCTGGGGCAGATGAAGAAAGTCGGTTTAGTGACTGAGAAGCGAGAGGGGAATTTTATTCGTTATAGCGTTAATAAAAAAGTCTTAAAAGAATACAAGCTATTATTTAATAAATTAATCAAGTAAAACTATGAACATTCAAGTTTTGGGCACTGGTTGTCCGACCTGTAAAAAACTGTATGAACGCACTAGGCAAGCGGCTATTGAACTTAATCTCGAGGTTGAAGTTGAGTATATAAATGACATGGAAAAAATTCTCGCCTTGGGTGTGATGTCGAGCCCGGTTTTGGTAATAGATGGTAAGGTGATTACGGCTGGACAATTTCCAAGTTTGGAAAAAATAAAAGAGCTACTGGGTTCGAATAAAAAGAAAAAGCCGGACGTCCGTATTGGCACTTGCGCTTGCGGCAATGATAGATGGTAAATTTATGAGTATTTTTTATCCAGTGCAATTATTAGCTGATTGGATTTCATTCAGTTTATTAAGTCTTGATCCAGAAACGCATGTTGGTGAAGTAATCGATTATTTCATTTTTGATGTTATTAAAGTTTTTTTACTCTTGGTGGTGATTATCTATGCCGTGTCGTTTCTCCGTACCTACTTACCGCCAGAAAAGATCCGGGGCATTTTGTCGCACAAAAATAAATATTTCGGTCACGTGTTGGCGTCTTTGTTTGGCATTATCACGCCCTTTTGTTCGTGTAGCGCTGTGCCGTTGTTTCTTGGTTTTGTGGAAGCTGGCGTGCCGTTAGGTGTGACTTTTTCTTTTCTAGTATCATCGCCAATGATTAATGAAGTGGCCTTGGTTTTATTGATGGGGATGTTTGGCTGGAAGATTGCAGTGATTTATATTGTTAGTGGTCTGATGATCGCGATTTTTTCCGGTCTGGCAATCGGTTTTTTTAATGTTGAGCATTTATTGGCAGATTTTATTAACAAAAATAGAGCGCAGGCGAATGTTATGCCCCTGATGAAGATGACCACCAAGGAGCGACGAGAGTTCTCTTGGGATTATACACTTGATATTGTTAAAAAAGTTTGGCCGTATATTATCATTGGTATTGGTTTGGGGGCTTGGATTCACGGCTATGTGCCGACAGATTTTCTAGCGCAATATGCCGGATCAGATAAGTGGTATGCCGTGCCCTTGGCAACTTTAATTGGTATTCCGCTGTACTCTAACGCGGCTGGCGTGATTCCGCTTGTTAGTGCCTTAACTGAAAAGGGTGTAAGCATGGGCACGACCCTTGCTTTTATGATGGCGGTGACCGCTCTGTCTTTGCCGGAATTTATGATTTTAAAAAAGGTGATGAGGACGAGACTTATTGTTATTTTTGCCAGCACGGTTGGGGTGGGCATTATTTTTACTGGTTATCTTTTCAATTTTATTTTGAAATAATATTTATTTAATATTGGTAAAATAATATCAACATTTTGCAGTTTTGTTTGGTTTCTTGACTTATAAATTGACGACAGCGTGGAAATGTTTTATAATGCAAATATCTTAATCAGAAGCGTTTCAGCTTTAATGGCCTGGGACGTTTTTTGTTTATTGATAAAAGAAAGGTCGAACTTTTATAAAAAAAACTTAATTAAACTGTTTTAACCATATGACACTATTTTTTATCGGCGTTATCGAAATGGTGATAGTGACGGCTTGGACAAAAGTTGTGACAAAGACTCAAGTCTTGGCATCCGGTGCAATCACTATGGTTAATGTACTTATTTGGTATTATGTTTTACAGCAAATTGTTGGTGACATAAGTAATTGGCGAATCGCCTTTATTTATGCGGCTGGTTGTGCTGTAGGAACTGTTATTAGCGTTTATCTTTTCAAGAGATATGAATTGGTAAACAAGACTGACGGAAACATAACCGAACAATACTAACATGAACCAAGAAGAACCCCCGTCTAGGGGCGTATAAAAAACCACTTTGTAATTATTTCAAAGTGGTTTTTTTGTTGTCATTGGTATATTTTTTTAGCGAATCATTATCAGGGCCATTTTAAATTTTTGAACGGCTTTAAGGGCGTGAATAACATTGACTGGTAAAATTATCATTTCACCTTGACCAACTTCAGACATTTTTCCGTCAATCATAACCTCGGCTTGTCCATCGAGGATGTAGACGAGTGCGTCAAAGGGGGCAATGTGTTCACTTAATCCTTGACCAGCGCCAAAGGCAAAGACAGTAATAGTGCCACTTGGTTTTTGGATAATCTCGCGACTAACAATCGAGCCGTCTTGATAGCCGACCATGTCGGCAAATTTATAAATTTCAGCGGAATTAACTTTTAACATATTTTTTAGGTTAGCAACCGTGTTATCAATTGATTAATTATTGAGTAGGTTTTTATATAAAATTAATTAATAAAGCTTTATATCTTTTGGCATTGCTTAAGTTTAAGGAATAAATAACTTTCATGCCGTTTTTTTGGGAATCGACCAGGCCAAAATCTTTTAATACTTTTAGATGATGTGAAACGAGATTTTGTGACAAGTCTAAATATTGCCAGATTTCACTGACGCTTAATTCTTTGTCTCTTAAAATGCGTAAAATATTTAGGCGATTCTCATCGGATATAACCTTTAAAAATTTTACAGCAGTTTTAAGTTTTATTTTTTTTTGAGCTAAATCACAACAAGTTAATTTCATAAGTTTAAACAACTTCACCTCTGATAGAGATAGTGTAGTCTTTGATGATTACATTAACGCCTGCTCTTTTGATGGCTTCGGTGACAAGATATTCAACTCCACCACAGCAGGGCACTTCCATGCGGACCAAGGTTACGGAACGGATATTTTGTGTTTGGAATAATTCAGTCAGTTTTTCTACATACTCTTCTTGCCCGCTATCAAGTTTGGGGCAGAACATGATGAGTTTTTTGTTTTTTAGAAATTTATTATGAAAATTCGCATAAGCAAAGGGCACACAATCAGCAGAGATCAATAAATCAGCATCCTTGAAATAAGGAGCCGCCGGGCTGACTAAGTGAAGTTGAACAGGCCATTGCCTTAGTTCGGAGACAGCGCTAGTCTGTTCAATATTATTAGGACTAGGTGGGGGAGTATCTGAAAAATCACGCATCATTGAACCAGAACAACCGCAGGCCATCGGCGCTCCCGCAATTTCCTTTTCATCCTCAGCTTGATAACCGTGAACATTTTTTACCGCTTCCTCGCCGCGAGCCTTGCGCACATGTTCGGCGGTTTTTTCTACGTCATAAGCGTCTGTGTCTTTTTCGACGACTTTCAAGGCGTCAACCGGGCAAACATCTAAACATGCCCCCATACCGTCGCAAAAAAAATCTCGAACAAGTTTTGCTTTGCCGTTAACGATTTCTAGAGCTGCCTCGGCGCAGACGTGTGTACAAGCACCACAGCCGTTACATAGTTCTTCATCAATTTGAATAATTTTTCTTTTCATAGTGAGTTTTTAAATTAATAAAATACAATTTTTTGATTAAAGTATATCAATGACTATTGATATAGTATCATAATGAAAATATCTGTCAAGTTGAATATTTAAAATATAATCCGGGTGTTTATTAATTAACATATAATTTGAAAGAAAAATTGCTTAACATGCGTACTAATTGTGCTATACTTTAATTATGATTACGGAAAATGAATGTCAAAAATACTCCGACGAGGCATTAGTTGAGCTTGTTTTAGCCAATTCTGATTATTATGCTTGTTTGGTTAATCGTTATACTGAGGCTTTGCGGCGTTATGTTGTTCGGCTTGGTAGTAATTCCACGGATGCCGAGGATGTTTTGCAGGAGGTTTTTTTAAATGCCTATTTACATCTAAATGATTTTAATAAAGATTTGAAATTTTCCTCTTGGTTGTACCGGATTGCACACAATCAGACTATCAGTGCCTTTCGCAAGGTTAACGTGCGGCCGACGGTGGAATTATCAGACTTGGCACCGTGGCAAGAAATGGCACGCGATAATTGCCCAGGTAAACAAATTGATCAAGAGCTTTTGCAAAAGAAAATAAATATTATTTTGGAGCAATTAGATTCTAAATATCGGGAGGTTTTGATTTTGAAATATTTTGAAGAAAAAGATTATAGCGAAATGTCTGATATTTTAAAAAAACCGATGGGGACGATTGCAACCTTGGTTAATCGGGCGAAGAAACAATTTGCGAAAATTATTGAAGGTGAATTACTAAATTAATATTATGAATACAATTTCAGACAAAGTTTTAAATAAAATTAAAAAAGAACAGATTAAACCTTTGCCGATTTGGCAATTTCGTTTGCGTGATAGTGGACAGTGGATTGGACTAGGGTTGTTTATTTTGCTGATAATTTCAGCTCTTGGTTTGCTATGGTATTTTTGGTCTGATGGTCCATGGGTGCATGGCGGTCGTCTTGGGTTTGGTTTATTTTTTGGACGAATGCCATTGTTATTATTAAGCGTGATTATTATTGGCGGTGGTTTGGCTTTATTCGATTTTCGTAATATCGGCCGTGGCTATCGTTATTCAGTTTTGAAAATTACTTTAAGTTTACTATTATTGGGATTAATTCTAGGCGGGTCGCTGAATTATTTTGGTGCTAGTCAGCGTATGGATAGTTTTTTTAGCGCTTCGCCATTATATCAAAACAGGGAGGCCTATATGAAAGATATGTGGCAACGGCCGAATGAAGGCTTATTGGCGGGTGAAATAATTAAGATTCAAGATGATAATAATTTTAGTTTTCAGGATTTTGATGGACGGACTTGGACAGTTGATGCAAGTAAAGCCTTATGGCGACATGATCTGCGGGCTGAAATTAATTTAAGAGTTAAATTAATTGGAACTATGGATGGAAATAATTTTATTGTTCAAGAGGTACGTCCGTGGTTGATGTCTGGTGGTTGTGCTGTAATGGAGAGCGCTGGAGCGTGTCAAATGATGAAATAGTGAAAGAAAAATAATAAGGCTTGCGTAATAAGAATGAAAGGCTTAACTTTCGCTTTTATTTATTAAATACCCGCCATCGCCAAAACTATGGCGTGGCGAAACAATAATATGAACAAAACACATCTTTTTATCGGTTTAGGCATGGCTATCTTAGCTGTTTCAGCTGTGACTGTAGTTTACGCTGCGTCTAATAATTATGGCGCATGGCGCGAAGCTATGGGCAGTAAAGGCGGTCGGGCATCAGAAGTGGTGACTGAGAAAAACTTTGACCAATTCAACAAAATGCACCAATTAATGGTTGATGGTGAATATGGCGAAGCACAAAAAATTCGCACAGAACTTGGTTTAGGACAAGGACGTGGTAATCGTAGCGGTGGCTGCGGCATGAATAATGGTGCTGGTCACACCGGCGGTGGTTGCGCGATGCACAAGGGTGCTGGTGATAGTGTTGGTTTTGCTGATACTAATAACAATGGCGTTTGTGATCATGCGGAACAACTGGTTAAGTAAAATTTAGTAGCAAGATACATTTTGATAACAATGAGTGAAGAATAACTGGAATAATTCAAGCTCTTCAAATAAAATAAGGCTAAAATTAGCCTTATTTTTTTGTTTAGCATTGACAAGTTTGGCTTGAACTGCTAAGATGCGTTTATGTTAGAGTAGCCGAAGGCTATTCTTTTTGTTTTAGAAATTTTCGAAAATAATGAAAAAAGATTCAAATTCTAATAAGAAAAAACTCAAATTAAGGAGGTTGGAGGAGGCGGAGAAGTCTCGGAAGAAAAAACGTCATAAAAAGATGGTGGCGGCTAGAGTAGCTCTAGTTAGTGCTCCCAAAAAACCGTTCAACAAAAAGAAACTTTTGTTGGCTGCTTTGTTTGCTTTGTTTTTGATAAATCCGTCCGTGCCTTTCTTTCCAGCTTTGTCATTGAATGAAGGTGTTAATGCAGAAAAAATGTGTTCAGCGATATTATATAAGAATGTAGTGAATCCGCGTAAACTTTTTGTAATGCAACCAGTGAAGAAAAAAATCGCTAATCAGATTTTGCACAACAACATAAGTAAAATTATAAAAGGCACGCCCATGGAAAAAATGACCGACGCTATTGCTAATCGTGATGAAACGACAGCGGCCTTTATTGTTGGCATTGCCATGAAGGAAAGTAAGTTTGGAAAATTTTCACCGAAAAAAGACGGGAAAGAGTGTTTTAATTATTGGGGATATAGAGGTAGGGAAAATACAACTAAGAGTGGCTATTCTTGTTTTGATAACCCGGATCATGCTATTCAAGTGGTTGGTGATCGGATTGCTAGAATCGTAAAACAAGGCGCGCGAACACCAGAGCAGATGATTTCCTGGAAATGTGGCAGTACCTGTGCGGGGCACAGTCCGGAAAGTGTTGATAAATGGATTGCAGATGTTGGGATTAATTATTATCGCATTCAAAATGCGGTTGAATTGGCGAGAAAATAATTTTGAAAATAAAAAATACGACTTATGCAAGTCGTATTTTTTTATATCCAAGACAGTGTTTTCTAAAAATGATTAGTAGTAGCGCTGAATACAGAGTTATTATTTAGAAGATATAATTTTTTATTTTTTTCATCAATAGCAAAGTCTGCAACATTTTCCAATGAGTCAAATTTGTATTGAGCGAGGAATTTTCCGTCCTTGTCAAAGACGGCCAGTCTTTTTTGGCTTGGTTCGAGGATATAGAGAAATTTAAGACTTGGCGAAGCGTAGATTTTGGTTGGATTGCTAAACGGAGGATCGATTTGTTCAAGGGGGAAATCAACTTTTTCGCCACGGGCTAACTTGATAATGGAACCAGTCGCGCTGAGAGCAAAGATGTTGCCTTCAATGCTAATGCCGATGGCATCTTTGAGATCGGCAGTATTGTTTTGATTCCAAAGATAGGCCGAGGCAAAGGTTTTGCCTTTTTTGGTGTATCTGATTATTTCGCCATTTTTATTAAATAAATACATTTTATCACCGTAGGCCTCGGCGGAGACGAGATTATCCAAAGCTTTTTCCTCGATGGCAATTTCACTCAGTGTGTTTTTGCCTGGGTCAAACTCGATGATGCTTTTGTCATTTAAGTAGTAAATTAAATTTTCACCATTTTTGGAGGGGGATAAAAGATTAAGGATGTTAATTGATTCTTTGGGTGTGAAAATAGTGGCTGAATTTTCTTTGACATTAATAGTATAGATCGATTTTTGAATTGGATCAGTGCCATAAATTATTCCCTGCTTATCATCAGGCACAAAAGTGATATTTTTGGTCTGGGCATTGGCGTTGAGCTTACTAAAATTGGCAATCTCCACTGGTTTATCAATCTTGGTTATTTTGCGAATTTTTTCCATTTGTGCATCAATCTTGGTTTTAAATTTTAGGTAGTTTTGGTTGTCTTCGGGTGACTTTTGCGGTAATTGGCCAATCAGGACTTCAAGCTCGGAGAAAAGTTTTTTGGCGCCGTTGTCGTTGTTGTATAAAAGGGTTGCGTCAATTTGATTTTGTTTTTGTTCGATTTCGGCGGTAAGAATTTTATAATCAATTTGCGCCTCTTGTTTTTGATTTTTGGTTTTTAGGTAGATGGAATTAGAAACAAAGAGCGCGATAAAAAAGAAGAATAAGGCTAATAGAATTTTATTCTTAATATTTAGGACTTTGAAAAAAATGGCAATTTGTTTAATTAATTTCTTCGGCTTGTCATTGTTAAATAAATTTTTAGTCAGATGGGTAATAAGATGACCAGTGTAGATAAAGAAGTTTTTTACGTAGTCCCATAATTTTTTAAGGATGGTGAAATTTTTCTTTCTGAAAAAGATTTTGTCTTTGAGTAAGATGTGGTTAGCGCTTGAGCTAGATTTTCGTCTATTTAAAAAAAGATTAAGCGCGGTTGGTAATTTTATTTGACTGAATATGTTGCCAGGGGACAAGAGGCCCTCCGTTTCATTTTCGGTTTTATTGAGTTGACTAATCGAGTTATTGGTATTGGGCATTAATCTAGTGCTTGGACGAGGCTCTTCTGGATCAAGAGAAGTGTTTTTGATAATTATGCCATAAAATGAAGTATACACATTGAGAGCGCTGAGATAGTTTTTGATTTGAGTAACAGCTGGAACTGGCGGCAGCGTGGCGACCGTGTCAATAAGTTGTTTATTGGAAAAATATTCCGGCAAAGCTTCATTGCAGACAATGAGATTGCCTCTTGCTGGTATTTTACCACTAATAACATTAGAGAATAATTTTTCATTATTCTCCTCGTCATCTTTACTTCTAATGATGTGCTTGGAGACTTCGGATATTTTATATTCCTCTTTTTTGGCCTCGCTTATAAGTGGGCTTTCTTTTTCTTTTTTGAGATTTTTGTAAACAAGGAGAATTTTGTTTTTGCCCGTGTTGGCAAAATGAATGTCATTTTCATGAATAACGCCAACCGTGGCATTAATAGTGTCGAAATCAAAATCTATTTTTTCTCGTTCTAGAAATTCGGTAAATTGTTTGTTGGTTTTGGTAAGAGAGGCCTCAAAAATGTGCTCTATTTTGAGTGTGCTTATTTTTTCCCTGAGGATTATTTTTTCATTTTGATAATAATTACTATTAATCGTATTATTTAAGAAATTGATTATTTTGGGCGTATTTTTGTAAGTAGTGTCAATTTCCATGACGATAAACAGTTTTCCGGCAATTTTTTCAATATTAAAATCAGGCTGAGCGACAAAAATATCGTTAATATTGTTTGCTTTTTTGGAGGATAGAGAGAATTGGGCGATTTTGTTGTACATCGATTTTCCTATTTAAAATTTTGACTTAATTCTAATAATATTATACTATAAAAGGTATAGAAATATCAAGGAGGATAAATAATATATAATAGAAAATTAGTTATGTTAGAAAAATTATTTGGTTCAAATTTAAGAGTTAAAATTTTAAAAATATTTTTATCCAGCCCAGACAAGGGTTTTTTTGCCAAGCAGTTGGCTAAAGATTTTGGATTGCAATTGCTTTTGGTGATAAAGGAGCTTGAGAATTTAGAAAAATTTGGCCTTTTGACGTCTGGTGAAAAAAATGACGAAAGAAGAACTATTGATATTGGTGAGGAATTATATCCTGAAAATATGTTAGTGCAGGAGATGCAAAGAGAAAATTTGAAAAAAGAAAAAGAGGCCAAGGAACGTAAAGAGAAAGAAGAATCAGTTAAAATTAAAAAAGTGGAAAAATCTTTTCGGATAAACAGGCAATTCATTTTGTTCGAGGAGCTGAAGGCGTTAATAATGAAGGCGCAAGTTTTATACGAGGAGGACTTTATTAATAGCTTGAAAAAAACCGGTAGTATTAAGTTGTTGGTCATGTCTGGTTTTTTTGTTGGCAACAAGGCTGCAAAAGTTGATTTGCTGTTAGTCGGAAAAGTAAATAAACCAAAGGTTGAAAAGCTGGTTGAGGATTTGGAAAAAGAGTTGGATCGAGAAATTAATTATACTTGCATGGAGGAGCGTGAATTTAAATATCGTCGCGAAGTAACTGATGTATTTTTGTATGAAGTTTTAGAGAGCAAAAAATTTGTAGTCATAAATGAATTAGGAGTTTAATATTAAAAAAGCCGCAGGGCTTTTGTGTGGTTGGTAATATAAAGATTGCTCAACCGAAAATAATAATATGGACGAAAAAAATCAACTTTTTATAAACATCAAAAGTATGACCGTAATTAAGGTTATTTTGATTTTTGTGTTATTTTATTTTTTGTATTTAGTTAAGGATATTTTAGCAGTTTTGTTTATCTCTTTGATTCTAGCCTCAGCCTTTGATCCCTGGGTAGACTGGATGCATCATAAGAAAATTCCGCGAGGCGTTGGTGTCTTATTGGTGTATCTGGCTGTTTTTGGCGTATTTGCAATGTCGATTTATCTTATTATTCCGCCGATTGTCAATGAAATTACCGACTTGTCTAATAATATGCCGTTTGCGGGCGAGTTTAAAGCTTATATCGGTGAAAAAGCGGCCATTTTAGTTTCGGTCTTCAAGGATCTTTCCGCTGCCAACATGATAGCCTATATCAAAGATAATTTTGCCACTATCGGCTCGGTGCAAGATGCGACGAGTGGTGTCTTTTCAACCATTTCTGGTTTTGTGGGTGGAATATTTACTTTTCTTTTGACACTGGTGATTACTTTTTATATGGTGGTTGAAGAAAATGCGATTAAGAAAATCGTCTGGTCATTGGCGCCACAAAAATATCAGGTTTATACTATGCACCTGATTAATAGGATGCAGAAAAAGATTGGTCTGTGGTTGCGCGGTCAATTAATTTTATCAGTAATAATTTTTATTTTTGTTTATGCTGGCCTGTCAGTGTTGGGCGTTAAGTATGCCTTGGTCCTGGCCTTAATTGCGGGTTTAACAGAATCAGTTCCGTATTTAGGACCGATTTTTGCGGCAATTCCGGCTGTGTTTTTGGCTTTTGCGCAGGGCGGTATTGTTTTGGCTATTTCGGTTGCGATTTTTTACTACATCATTCAATTGACTGAGAATAATATTATCGTGCCAAAGTTAATGCAAAAAGTAGTTGGTTTAAACCCAATTATTAGTATCTCTGTTTTGATGATTGGTTTTAGTGTTGCCGGCATTATTGGTGCAATCTTGTCGATTCCGGTGGCGACGGCAGTAAGTGTTTTTATTGGGGATCTTTTTGACCATAAGATGACATCGGATAAATAGTTCTGAAAATTGAATAATAAAAAAGAGTCCTGAAATCTCAGGACTCTTTTTTTTGTGTGCCTCGGGAGAGAATCGAACTCTCACTCCCCGAAAGGAACGGGATTTTGAGTCCCGCGCGTCTACCAGTTCCGCCACCGAGGCTTTTTAAAAAAAACTAATCCGCCATGGCGGATCGGCTTTAATTATTTTTAATATATACTATTTTAAAAAAATTGTCAAAGATTTTAAAATAATGTATAATAGTGTTATAATAAACTTGTGTATAAAATATTGTAAGAATGGGTAAAATTATTTCAATTGTAAATCAAAAAGGGGGAGTCGGTAAGACCACAACTGCAGTAAATCTGGGGGCTTATTTGGCACATTTGGGCAAAAATGTCCTCTTGGTAGACATAGATCCGCAAGCCAATGCCACTTCCGGACTTGGCATTGATCATCGTGGTTTGCCACATGGTATTTATGAGGCTTTAATTGGACATAAACCGATTTATGATATTATTAAACGGACGGTTCAAGACAGGTATATGATTGCGCCTGCAACTTTATCATTGGCAGGAGCTGGCATTGAAATGGTTGGCATGGATGAGCGTGAATTTCGTTTAAAAAAAATTCTTGATGAAATTAAGGATGAATATGATTATGTAATTATTGATGGACCACCATCACTAGGTCTTTTGACCGTGAATAGTTTGGTGGCTGCGGATGAGGTTTTGATTCCGATTCAAAGTGAATATTATGCCCTTGAAGGACTTAGTCAATTATTGGAAACAATCGGTTTGGTTCAGGGCGGTTTAAAACCCGAGTTGGGCATCATGGGGGCTGTGATTACTATGTTTGATAGTCGTAACCGTTTATCTAGTTCTGTTATGAAAGAGCTTTATCAATATTTTCCTAATCGTGTTTTTCGCACAGTAATTCCGCGCAGTGTCCGCTTAGCCGAGGCGCCAAGTTTTGGTCGCTCAATTTTGCATTATGACTCAAACTCTAAGGGGGGTAGGGCTTATGAGAAGTTGGCGCGAGAATTAATTGGGCTTGAATAAATAATTATTTAAATAATTTAAAATATATATATGGCAATATCAAACTCAGGATTGGGTCGAGGGCTTGGCTCTCTTATTCCTCAAAAATCAGCGAAGCAACCACTAGTTGTTCGAGATGAGCATGACGAGATTGTTCCTTACAATGGTGGCGTTCTGATGATTAGTCCGGATGAGGTAATTGCCAATGTTTTTCAGCCTCGACACAAATTCACTGATTACAAACTAGATGAGTTAGCAGCGTCTATTAGGGAGCATGGTATTATTCAACCCTTGATTGTTGGCTCCAAGAAGAACGGTAAATATGAATTAATCGCCGGTGAGCGTCGTTTGCGTGCTTCAAAATTGGCCGGTCTCAAGGAGGTGCCCGTGGTTATCAAGGATGTGGCTGACCAGGACAAACTAGAATTAGCCTTGATTGAAAATATTCAAAGAGAAGACTTGAATCCAATCGATTGCGCGATGTCTTATCGTCGTCTGATTGATGAGTTTAAGTTGACACAAGAAGATGTGGCTAAGAAAGTCGGTAAATCCAGACCGGTAGTGGCCAATACTTTACGTTTTTTGAATTTGCCGGAAGAAATAAAATTAGCCTTGATTGATGGTAAAATCACAGAAGGTCATGCGAAATACATTATTGGTATCGAAGGCGAGGTTAAGCAAATGAAATTATTTCGCCAAATTTTACACACTGGATTAACTGTTGGCGATACTAGTACCGAGGTGCGCAAGATGGGTGGCACTAAGCAAGCCAGAGTTAAGATTAATTATTTAGACAAAGACAAAGAATTTGCAATTAGAGAATTCTTTAGCGCTAAGGCGGAAATTAAGAGAAGCGGCAAGGGTGGACAGATCGTTGTTCATTTTTATAGCGATGAGGAGTTAAATGGATTGATGGATAAAATTAAAAATGCGTAAATATTTACTTTGATTATTGATTTTAAAAAAATAGCCCTGGAAAAAAAGTGGCTATTTTTTCTTGCTTAAAATTAAATAATATTATAGAATTAACTTATGAAAAAAATCTATTTACAAAATACTTTAACCAGGAAAAAGGAGGAATTTAAGGCTATGGCTGATGTGGTAGGGCTGTATACTTGCGGACCGACGGTTTATAATTATGCCCATCTTGGCAATTTACGCTCGTACCTCTTTGAGGATATCCTAAAGAGGGTTTTGTTGTATAATGGCTATCAAGTGCGACACGTGATGAATATTACTGATGTGGGGCATTTGGTTGGTGATGGTGACACAGGGCAAGATAAATTGGAAAAAGGGGCGCAGCGCGAGGGTAAAACAGCCTGGGAGATTGCGGAGTTTTATACGGCGGCTTTTAAGAAAGATTTGATGCTTATGAATATTTTGGAACCAAGCATTTTTACCAAGGCGACTGATTATATCCAAGAGCAGATTGATTTATTAAAAATACTTGAAGAAAAAGGTTTTACTTATAAGATTAGTGATGGGATTTATTTTGATACTGCTAAATTTCCCGATTATAATAAGCTGTCACATTTGGACTTAGAAACTTTGCGTGAAGGCGCGCGAGTGGAGATTAATGAGGAAAAGAAAAATTCGACTGATTTTGCGCTATGGAAGTTTTCTTCTAAGGATGAGAAGCGGCAAATGGAATGGGAGAGTCCGTGGGGTGTTGGCTTTCCGGGTTGGCATTTAGAGTGCTCGGCGATGAGTATGGCTGAATTGCCAGATAATCAAGATATTCATTGCGGTGGTTTTGACCATATTAATGTGCATCATACCAATGAAATTGCTCAATCTGAGGCAGCAACGGGTAAACCGTTCTTTAACTATTGGCTACATAATGCTTTTTTAAATATTGCTGGTGGCAAGAAAATGGCGAAGAGTGATGATAATTTTTTAACTTTGGAAAATGCTTTAATTAAAAAAGATATTAATCCCTTGGTTTATCGTTTTGCGGCCTTGCAAACACATTATCGCAAGCCAATGGAATATAGTGAGGAGGCAATGAAGAATGCCGATAATGGTTTGATGAATTTAGTGAATAAAGTTCGGACTTTGATGTTTAAGGTTGAAGATTTAGAAACTGGCATTGTGAATATGAAATTTAAGGATAAATTTTCAGAAGCAGTTAATGACGATTTGAATACACCTCAGGCCTTAGCGGTAGTGCAGGAAGTTTTGAAATCGGAATTGAGTAAGGTTGATAAGTTGGCGACGATCTTGGATTTTGACAAGGTGCTTGGCTTGGATTTGGATAAGCAAAAAGAAAAACCCTTGCCACAGGAGGTGATTGCTTTGGTGGAAAAAAGAAAAATTGCGCGCGTGGCGAAAGATTGGACTGAGTCGGATCGATTGCGCGATGAGATTAATAAGATGGGATTTGGAGTGGAGGATAGTGGTGAGGAAATGCGGGTTATGAAAATATAGGAAAAGGATGCTATATATTCTCCCTCGCCCCGGCGGGAGAGGGTCGGGGTGAGGGGTGGTCCGAAGAAAATTTAAAATATGGAATACAAAAAACTCGATTCGTTCTTGAATCGAGTTTTTTTATATTGAAGATTTGATAATAACTACCTCACCTCGTCCCCTTTATTATTTGTCGGACGAGGATTGCGTTAACCCTCTCCTGGCAAGGAGAGGGAGCTTTAATTGATGTTTAGCTTAGTATTGCCTTAATTCTTCTAACTCCCGAAGATGAACTTTCTTCTTTTTGAATCTTAAACTTGCCTAATTCTGAAGTATTATTTATATGTGGACCTCCACAGATTTCGTAAGAGAATCGATCCGTGCCTTCGCCGACAGCGTAGACTTTGACCATTTCGCCGTATTTGGATTCGAAGACTCCCATGGCGCCTTTGGCCTTGGCATCATCTAAGGTTATTTCTTCGACGCTGACTGGCAACGTAGCTTCAATGGCTTCATTGACTAGTTTTTCGACGGCTTGTTTTTGTTCGTCCGTCATTTTGTCGGGATGCGAGAAATCAAAGCGTAAGCGTTCTGCCGTAATATTACTACCGCGCTGGACGACATGGTTGCCAAGGACTTTTCTAAGCGCGGCTAAAAGTAGGTGAGCGGCAGTGTGGAGTTTTTTGGTTTCTTCACCTTGGTCTGCGAGTCCGCCCTTGAACATGCCGGCACTGGCTGTACGGGATAAGTCTTGGTGTTTTTTTAATTCTTCTTCAAAGCTAATTAAATCGACCTGCTTATGTAGTTCTTTAGCCATTTCCACGGTCATCTCAATCGGAAAGCCATAAGTTGTAAAAAGATCAAAGGCTACCTTTCCTGGTATGATTCCGATTGCACTACTTGTTGTCATTGTCCATTTTTTGAATTCTTTTAAACCATTCTCCAAGGTTTTGCTAAACTTTTCTTCTTCCTTAGACATTTCGGCAAGAATAAAATTCTTATTTCTTTCAAGTTCAATAAAAGTATCACCATAATCACTGATTACTATTTGCGCAATTTCTTTTGCCCAATCATTTTTATTGATGCCAATTTGCATACCATAACGAATGGCCCTTCTGATTAAACGACGTACAATGTACCCCTGATCAGTGTTTGCTGGGGCAATGCCTTTGTTGTCACCCATGATAAAGGTCGCTGCTTTTAAGTGGTCGGAAATAACCTCAAAAGCGTGCATGTTTTCTTTGTAGGTTTTGCCGTTGGTGAGTTCGGTTAATTTGTTTAAGATATTGACAAATAAATCAGTTTCAAAAATATTATCCTTGCCCTCAGCCGCCATTAGGATTCTTTCTAATCCGCCACCAAAATCGACATTTCTCTGCGGTAATTTTTCAAAACCATTTTCGGTTTTGCGAAATTCCATGAAGACGTTGTTGCCAATTTCAATAAAGCGACCACAGTCGCAATTAACGTGGCAAGGTTCGTCTTTCCATTGTGAATTTTCGTGTTTTTTTAAATCAGCGCCGAGGTCGTAAAACATTTCACTGTCTGGTCCGCCAATTTCTCCGATGGGCATCTTGGCTGGAATACCAGAGCGTGACCACCAATTTTTCTTATCGCCGTAATAAAAAATTCTGCCACCTTGCATGCCTTTGTCTTCCGCAAAATCAATATCAATCGCTTCAATGCCTTTATCTTTGAAAAGCTTTTTCCAAAGATTGACTGACTCCATGTCGCGTTCAATGCCAATTTCTTCGTTGCCTCTATATACAGTAGTATAGAGTCGGGCTGGATCTAGTCCAACAACATCAATTAGGAATTCAAACATCCAGGGGATTTGTTCTTGTTTAAAATAATCACCCAAAGACCAGTTACCAAGCATTTCAAAAAAAGTATTATGGCGGTTGTCGCCAACTTCTTCGATATCTTCGGAGCGGAATGATTTTTGGGAATTGGTTAATTTAGTGCCCATTGGATGTTTTTCACCCATAAGATAGGGAACTAGCGGTTGCATGCCCGAGCTGGTAAAGAGGGTAGTTGGATCGTTTTGCGGAATCAAAGATTCACTTGGAATAATAGTGTGCCCCTTAGACTTAAAAAAGTCCAAATATTTCTGGCGTAATTCATTAGCTTTCATATTTTGCCTTACCGCGCCGTAGTTCTAACGTAGGCGGGTTTTGTATTAAATGATTTTTAAAAATTATTTTTATTTTAGCAGTATTTATTTAATAAATCAAGCTTAATTTGACTAAAAGTTAAAAAATAGTTAAGATAAATGCAGAAACTGAGAAAGGGGCGAAGATTATTATATCTCGCCTTTGTTTAGTATTTATTACAGTATTATATATATGGATAAAATCAGAAATTTTTGTATTATTGCTCATATTGATCATGGAAAATCGACACTTTCTGACCGAATGTTAGAGGTTACCAATACGGTTGAGAAACGAAAGATGAAGGCTCAATTATTGGATCGAATGGACATTGAACGCGAGCGAGGAATAACGATTAAGTTGCAACCAGTAACCATGGACTATCAGGGTTATACTTTGAATTTAATTGATACTCCCGGGCATGTGGATTTCACTTATGAAGTTTCACGAAGTTTGGCTGCCGTAGAAGGGGCGATTTTACTTGTGGATGCGACGCAAGGAATTCAGGCGCAGACTTTGGCCAATCTTTATTTAGCGCTGGATCAGAACTTAACGATTATTCCCGTGGCGAATAAGATTGATTTGCCAGCCGCTGATAAAGAAAAAACCAAGAATGAGATTATGAATTTATTGGGTTGTGATGAAGAAGATATTATTTATGCTTCCGGAAAGACGGGCGAAGGCGTGGCTGAGGTTTTGCAAGCTGTGATCGAAAAAGTGGCACCACCGAAAAAATTAATTGATGACGGCAAGTTGCGCGCTTTGATTTTTGATTCTAATTACGATGAATTTAAGGGCGTGGTTGCTTATGTGCGTATTATCGACGGCACTGTAAGTAAAAAGGATAAGATAAAATTATTGGCGACACGGGCTGAGAGTGAGGTTATTGATGTTGGGGTTTTGAAGCCGGATTATTTTTCGACAGCGCATTTGGAACCGGGCAAGATTGGTTATATTGTGACAGGCTTTAAGAGTGTGAATGAATGTCGAGTGGGTGATACGATTACTTTGGTTAAAGATGCGAAAGATATGGAGCCTCTAAAAGGTTATACTGAAGTGAAGCCGATGGTTTTTGCTGGTATTTTTCCACAAGAGGGTAATGAGTTTGAGGCTTTGCGTGATGCGATTGATAAATTGAAATTAAATGACTCAGCTCTGGTTTATGAGCCAGAACAATCTGATGCTCTAGGCATTGGTTATCGTTGTGGTTTTTTGGGAATTTTGCATTTGGAAATATTTCAAGAACGTTTGCGTCGAGAATATAATTTGGAACTGATTGTGACTGTCCCGAGTGTGGCTTATAAAATTTATCGCAAAAATGGCGAGAGTAGCATTATTCGCACACCGCAACAGTTTCCCGCGCGCGAGGTAATTGAAAAGATTGAAGAGCCGTGGGTAAATTTGGATATTATTACACCCAAGGAGTATATTGGCGGCATTATGTCTTTGGCGCAAGAGCGTCGCGGTGTTTACAAGACGACCGAATATATTGATGAAACGAGAGCAGTGATTCATTATGAAATTCCGATGAGTACGATTTTGACGGATTTTTATGATAAGATAAAAAGTATCAGCGCTGGCTATGCGTCGATTAATTATGAATATTCTCGCTACCAAGAAGCGGACGTGGTTAAAATGGATATTATGGTGGCCGAGGAAGTGGTTGAGTCTTTATCAATGATTGTTTATACCAATGAGGCGAACCGACGCGGTAAAGAAATTATTGAAACTTTAAAGGAAACCATTCCGCGCCAAATGTTTGTGATTAAATTGCAAGCTGCCATCGGTGGTCACGTGGTGGCTGGTGATCGTTTATCAGCGATGCGCAAGGATGTAACAGCTGGTCTTTATGGTGGTGACGCGAGTCGTAAGCGTAAAGTATTAGAGAAGCAAAAGAAAGGCAAGAAGAAGATGATGGCAATGGGTAAGGGTAGCGTGGAGATTCCGAGTGATACCTTTATTAAGATTTTGCGGAAATAAAATTTCCGCGTCATTCCCATGAAAATGGGAATCCAGGCGCCACAGATAATGGATACATGATTATGGAGACTAATCTTGATATAAATATTGATAATAAATAATGCTTCGTAAATTTTAATTTTCCTTATATTGAAAACTATCTACGAGGTACCTGGATCCCAGCCTTCGCTGGGATGACGAATGAATAAATTAATTAATAACATAACATATGAAACGAAGAAAAAAAATAATTAAAACAGTTTTGGCAATCTTTGCAGTCATTATGATTTTTTCCATGCTGTTTTCCTTTATTGGTATGGCTTTCATGAAATAACCTATGCAAAAAAAATGGCGTTTAATGCCGGAGATTAGTCAGGATTTTATTAATGATAATCCTGATTATAGCAGGGTTATCTTGCAACTGCTCTTTAATCGCGGCTTTACAAAAAAGGCCGATATTGAAAGTTTATTAAAGGCTACTTATGATACCGACGCCAATGATCCATTTCTTTTTAATGATATGGAAAAGGCGACCGAGATTGTAATTGGTCACATCAAGGCTGGTAACAAGATTTTTATTTACGGTGACTATGATGCTGATGGCGTGACTTCATCGTCTTTGTTATATGATTTTTTACTAATGCTCAAGGCTGATGTTAGTGTTTATATTCCAGACCGCGTTAAAGAGGGTTACGGCGTCAATAAGCAAGCGATTGATTTTATTTCTGGCGAAAAAGCGAAGTTAGTGATTACCGTTGACTCTGGTATTCGTAGTAAGGAGGAAGTGGCGTATGCGTTTAGTCAGGGGATCGAGGTAATTATTACTGATCATCACATGCCACCAGAGAATCGCGAGGATTGGCCAAACTGTTTGATTATCAATCCTTCGATGCCGACAGAAAACTATCCCTACAAATTCTTGGCGGGCGTGGGCGTGGCTTTCAAATTGGCAACGGCTATCTTGAGTAAGGCAAAATTAAATGATGAGATGAAAATGATGATTGAGAAGCGGATGTTAGACCTTGTGGCCGTTGGGACGGTGGCCGATTGTGTCCCTTTGTTGGGTGAGAATCGGATTTTAGTCCGTGAAGGTTTGAAGTCGTTGCAGGATTCGCGCCGAATTGGTTTGAAGGAATTGTTAAAAGCGTCAAAGATTGATGATAAAAAAGTTTCTTCTTGGAATATTGGTTTTCAAATTGCGCCGCGGATTAATGCTGCTGGTCGGATGGATCATGCGAACACGGCTTTTGATTTGATGATTACTAAGGATGAGGGCAGGGCATTGGAATTAGCGACAGAGTTAAACGATCGCAATATTCAAAGACAGGAGGCAACGGTAGCGATTTTTAATCAGGTGGATGATCAAGTTAAGGACAGTAAGGATAAAATTTTGATTGGGATTTTTGATTTGGATAAAGAAAAACAAAGTGAAATTTGGAATGAGGGCGTTATTGGTCTTGTGGCCGGTCGCATTTGTGAAAAATATTATAAACCGACATTGGTAATTACCAAAGTGGAAGATGGTTATAAAGGTTCTGGCCGTAGCATTGAGGAATTTAATTTGATTGAAGCGATTGCTGGTGTGAGTGAATTGTTAGAAAAATTTGGTGGTCATCCCATGGCCTGTGGCTTAAGTTTGTCTGACAAAAAGATTGATGAGTTTAAACAAACAATGATTGCAAATACTAATGAATTCTTGAAGGATGTTGAGTTGGCGCCTAGTATCAAGATTGAAGCGGATCTAAAAATTACCGAAATCAACGAAACCTTAATTAGTGATATTGCCCGCTTTGAACCGTTTGGACAGGGCAATGACCGACCGAAATTCAGCACGATGCAGGCGGTGATTATTGATAAAATGTTCATGGGCTCAGATAATCAACACGTGAAATTTAAATTAAAGCAACAGGACTCCAATGTGATTAATGCACTGGGCTTTGGTCAGAGTAAAAAATGGGAAGACTTAAACCCTGGTCAAATTATCGACTTGGTCTACAATATTAATTTAAATGAGTTTAACGGTCGGACCGAAATTCAAATGATAATTGTTGATATAAAATAATATGACAAAACTAAGAATTTATTCCGACGGTGGGGCAAGAGGAAATCCTGGCCCATCCGGCATCGGAGCAGTGCTCAAAAATGAAAACAACGAAACCATTGCTGAGGTTTCGGAGTTTATTGGTAATGGTACCAATAACCAAGCGGAATATCGGGCAATCTTGGCTGGCCTGGAAAGGGCAAAGGAGCTGGGGGCTGTGGAATTAGATTGTTTTTTGGATAGCGAATTAGTTGTTAAGCAGTTAAAACTCGAATACAAAGTAAAAAATGCTGATTTGGCCTCGTTGTTTGTTAAGGTTCATAATCTGACTCTTAATTTTAAAAAAATTACTTATACTCACATTCGTCGAGAGCTTAACACTGAAGCCGATGCTTTGGCGAATTTGGCGATGGACAAGGGTTGCTAATTTTGTTTAGTTTATTAAATGTGGTATAATAAAGTAAATTAATTTTCATTATCATGGATTTACTCAAAAATAAACACGACCATTTCACTCCTGAAGAATTGGCAGTGAAAAAGGTTGTCAAAAAAGATACCGGGAATAAAGAGGTTGAAAAAGTAGAAATTGAACAGGCTATTGACTTAGAAAGATACAAAGACCAAGAGGGTATTACTGTAAAGTCGTTAGATACTGGTTTTTGGCTTATCAAAAATAAACGGAATTTTATTCTAGTGAGAAATGTTTTTCTTGGTGTTTTGGGAATTGTGCTTTGGGGTTTTTTCTTATCAGCCTTTGGCACTTATTTTGTTTTTGGTATGAAACAGGACTCCGCCATGCTTAATAGGCTTACGCAGAATTTTTTTCCAAGTCATAATTATTTTACAGAATCTAGTCCAAAAAACTTAGCAATCGACAATGTGCAGATTTTTGAATTTTTGCCTGGGAGATATGATTTTTTAACAGAGGTAAAAAATCCTAATCCTAATCATTGGGTTGAGATTGAATATGCTCTTACTGGTGGCGAGAAGGTTATTGAGAACAATAAGGCGACAATTTTACCAGGCGCGAGTAAATATGTTTTAGCACTTGGTAGGGAGCTTGATTGGCGACCGAGCGAAGTCAGTTTCAAAATAACCGCCCTGCATTGGCACAGAATTGATCCTCATAAGTATGGCAATTGGAACGATTACAGAGGTGATCGTTTAGACGGAATTATTATCACAGATACTGATATTTCCCTGGCTAGCGAAAACGCCTTAAGCGAAAAGGTTGATTTAAATTCAGTTAATTTTAAGGTAAAAAATAATACTAGCTTTAATTACGCAGAAGCTAGTTTTGTAATATTACTATCGACTAATAGTCGTGTTGTAAGTGTTTATCGTTATGTGCTGGAAGATTTTTATTCAGGGCTTGAAAAAGATGTTAGTATAATATTTCCCGGTCAGGTGACTGGAATTGATAAAATAGAAATCGTGCCCGATATTAATATTGTTGATAATAATATTTTTTCCAAATTCAAGGGAGAAGGATTTACGAAATAATTTTTTACTGTAGATGTTTGGTAGAATATTCTCATATTTAAAAAAGTTCGACTGGATATTGTTTTTTTCAGTTTTTTTATTGATCTTATTTGGCTTGGCTGAGATTTATAGCATTGCTTTGAGCAAGAGTGGTTCCGATTTAGGCAATTTTAAGAAGCAGGTTGTTTTTGTGCTACTAGGTCTTGGGGTAATGATTTTTTTGTCATTTATTGATTATCATAATTTTCGCAGTTTTGGTAATTATCTTTATATTATCGGCGGTGCTTTGCTATTGGGTGTACTGGTGATCGGTACAACGGTCAAAGGTACCATGGGATGGTATGATATCGGTGGCTTTCGTTTACAACCGGTTGAGTTTGCCAAGATAATCTTGATTATTTTTCTGGCTAAGTATTTTTCTAATAACTCAGTTAGGATGAATCCCTTGCGCCACCTGCTAGTGTCTGGCTTAGCCAGTTTTGTTTATATTTTGATGGTGATGAAGCAACCCGACTTTGGCGCTGCTTTGATTTTGTTTGCAATTTGGGGGGCAATGATTTTCTTTGCTGGTTTTGATATGAAATATATTTATGTCATTGGTGGTGTTTTGGTGTTGGTGTTTGTGATGGGTTGGTTGGTATTTTTTAAGCCTTATCAAAAACAAAGAATTATGACCTTTTTTAAACCATCAGTGGAGGATTCTTTGGGTGAGGGCTATAATATTACCCAAGCGATTATTGCAGTTGGCTCAGGCGGTTTGTTTGGGCGGGGTATTGGCTTTGGTTCGCAGTCGCAGTTAAAGTTTTTGCCAGAGGCACAAACTGATTTTATATTTGCGGTTATTTCAGAGGAGTTGGGATTAATGGGGGTTATTTTGGTGATTTCCCTTTTTGCTGTTTTTTTCTTGCGTTTAGTGGCGATAATTAGAAAAGCCAATGATGATTTTGCGATTTATTTTCTTTTGGGCATGATGTTTATGATATTTATTGAAATGTTTGTTAATATTGGCATGAATATCGGTCTTTTGCCCGTGGTGGGCATTGCTTTGCCATTTTTGAGCTATGGTGGTTCAGTGGTTATATCGACCTTTATTTTGGTTGGGATTGCTGAAAGCATAAATATTAGGAATCGATCCAAGTATTGATTTTTTTTCAACAATGTGTTAAACTTTTTTTAGTAAGGAAAAATAGCAAGAATTTTGCAAAATCACTTGAAATTCTTGTATTTTTTTTGTTTGTAATTAAAAAAAATCTAAAATAATAATTTGGATTATAATTGTATAAAAATATGTCACAAGAACTAGTTTTTAATGCTCTGACTAGAGATATTAAGGAAAATTTAAAAAATGTAAAAGACGCTGGTTTTATTTTAGCGTGTGTTTATGGTCCAAAATCAAAAAATGTTAATTTGAAATTGAAAAAGCAAGATTTTGTTAATTTTTACAACAAAGTTGGTCAATCACAGATTTTTAACCTAACTATTGATAGCAAGGATTCAGTTCGCGTAATTGTGAAAACTATCCAAAAATCAAGAATGAAAGAGGATATTACCCATGTTGATTTTTACCAAGTTGATGAAACTCGTAAAGTTATCGTAGAAATTCCTTTGCTTTTTGTAGGCGAATCGGAAACAGTGAAAAAGATGGGTGGTACGATGTTGGTTAATAGAGAAACGGTAAAAGTAAAATGTCTTCCAGGTAATTTAGTAAAAAATGTTGAAGTTGATTTATCAGCCTTAAAAACTTTTGCTGATAGTATACGCGTGAAAGATTTACCGATTGCTAAGAGTGTTGAAATCTTGGGTCATCCTGGGGAATTAATCGTTAATGTCTTGGCACCGAAAAAGAAAGAAGCGGCAGTAGATGAAAAAGCAAAAGCACCAGCAAAGAAAGGTAAGTAAATTATTTTAGATAAGCTCTCAGAAAATCCCCAAGACTAATTAGTTTTGGGGATTTTTTTAACCTATGATTAACAATAATAAAAAATTAGTTGCAATCGCAATTTCTGGCGGTGTTGATTCGGCCGTGGCGGCTCATTTGCTTTTGCAAAAGGGCTATGAGGTTATCGGTATTTTCATGCGCTTAAACGATAATTACAAACCAGCTGAAGACGCTGCGCGTTTGGTTTGCGAAAAGTTGGGTATTAAATTTTATCCCTTAAATATTGCCGAGAAGTTTCAAAAAGAAATTATCGACTATTATATTGATGCCTATCAAGGTGGACAAACCCCAAACCCCTGTGTGCGTTGCAACAAGATGATAAAATTTGGTGAACTTTTTAAGCGGGCCATGGATTTGGGAGCGGATTATTTGGCAACTGGGCATTATATCAAGAATGTCGAATTTCGCATGTCGGACGATGAAATGACTTATAAATTATTAAAAGGGGAAGATCAGAACAAGGACCAGAGCTACTTTTTATATAATTTGAGTCAGGATTTATTGAAAAAGATTTTTTTTCCTCTAGCTGACTATGATAAAGCTGATGTAAAGAAACTTGCCGAAAAACTTGATTTGCCAAATTTAAAAACTGAAAGCCAAGATGTTTGTTTTTTGCCTGGTGAGCATAATGATTTCTTGAAAGGTAAAATTAAATTAGAGTCAGGTGAGATTCGTGATTTGAATGATAAAAAATTAGGCGAACATCAGGGCTTGCCATTATATACAATTGGCCAGAGACGGGGAATCGAAATCGGCGGCACCGGTCCTTACTATGTGGTGAAACTTGATTATGTTCATAATATACTCTATGTCGTCAATAATTATAATGACACCGGTCTTTTTCGTGATGAATTGTTTGTTGAAAATGTGAACTGGATTTCCGGCAAAGAGCCAGTCTTGCCATTTGCCTGCGAAGTGGTAATTCGCTATCGACACAGAAGTGTAGAGTGTGTGATTGGAAAAGCAGAAATAAGTGATGACGGCCAAAAATCATATCACGTCAAATTCTCTCAATCGCAGCGCGCCATTGCCATTGGTCAAAGCGCTGTCTTTTACCGTGGCAATGAACTATTGGGTGGTGGTGTGATAACTCGGTAAATAAAAAACCCTCACTTGCGCAAGGGTTAGATAATTTTTTTATTTTTTTACAAGGCTACACTGCGCAACCATTTTATATCGGCAATTATATAGACACCCTCGTCTAGTGGAATTTGAGCCTCCTCATTGGTATTGATGTGTGATGTGTCAAAGAAGTAGCCACGATCGAGGGATATAATTCGATAATTTTTTCCGCCTTCGAGACACACGTTTGTGTTTTTTGTTACGATTTCAATGATGTTAATTTTGGTTGTAACTAGTATGTCATTATCGTCACAGGCCTGAGCGGTGGTGATGGAAAAATTTGTAAAATTGAAAAGAGCGACAAGGGCCAAAGGTAAGAACATTTTTTTCATAAACACCCCTCTTGAAGATTTTAATCTTAGTTCAAAACATTTTTTGAACATATTCTAATTTATCATATAAAATGATATCTGTCAATATTGACACAATGGGAAGAAATGTTATATAGTGTATATACATGGCTTAAACATAGGCCATGTTTTTATTCAAAAAATATAATAAATCACTCATACTCCTATTATTATTTAATAATTCCTTGTAAATTTGGCTAATTAAAGCTTAATTTATATACCCAGGAGTAGAGGATTAAAGGAAAAAAAACTATGAACACACCTACAATTGAGCAAATGCTCAAGGCTGGAATGCATTTCGGCCACAGAACAAGCAAATGGCACCCAAAAATGAAGCCATATATCTTTGGCGCTCGCAATGGCGTGCATGTTATTGATTTGGTTAAATCAAGAAAAATGTTAGAAAATGCCTTGGAATTAATGAAGAAATTTTCAGCTGAAGGCAAGACGATTTTAATCGTTGGCACCAAGATGCAAGCAAAGAATACTATCAAGGCAATCGCAGAAGAGGCTGGCATGCCTTATGTTTGTGAAAAATGGATCGGCGGTTGTTTGACCAACTTCCCAGTAGTGAGAAAATTAGTAAAGAAATATAAAGAATTAACCGATGATCGTGCAAGTGGCAAATTGGAAAAATATACCAAGAAAGAACAATTAGGAATTGACCGTGAAATTGAAAAATTAGAAAGAAAAGTCGGCGGTTTAGTAAACTTGATGAAAATGCCTGACTTGATTTTCGTTTGGGATATTAAGAATGAAAATACATCTATTTTGGAAGCTAAGAAAAAGAACATCCCAGTAGCGGCTGTATGTGACACAAATACAAATCCAGAAAATATTAACTATATTATTCCGTCTAATGATGATGCGACTAAGACTATTAAATTAATTTTGAACTCAGTCAAGGAAGCAATTATCGAAGGTAAAAAAGAAGGAGCAAAAGTAGAAGCAAAAGTTGAGGCGAAAAAAGAAGTTGTTAAATAACAAATATTAAGCATCTCATTTTTCTTTTTAGAAGGAAGATGGTGTGTATACTCCCTCGCCCCGCCGGGAGAGGGTCGGGGTGAGGGAGTATTATTAAAAATCTCTACCTCACCCTAGCCCTCTCCTACAAAGGAGAGGGAGCTGTCGATAAAATATATTAAATTAATATAATCAAAACAATATGGAGAAAATTAAACAATTAAGAGAAATCACCGGTGCTGGTATGGTTGAATGTAAAAATGCTTTGGATGAATCAGGTGGAGACATTGAGAAAGCAATTGAAATTATTAGAAAGAAAAGTGGCGCTAAGGCGGCGAAGAAAGCTGATCGTATGACAGCTGAAGGCGTAGTAGCGATTGCTTTGACCGGTGATAACAAAAAAGTTTCTGTAGTTAAGGTGCAATGCGAAAGTGATTTCGTGGCTCGCAATGACGACTTTAAAGCTTTTGCAGCGGAAGTAGCTGAGGCGGGACTAACTGGTAGCGCTGAGGAATATTTTGGCCAAAAGAAAGATGCCGTTATCTTGAAGATTGGTGAAAATTTAACTCTTGGTGGTACTGAAACAGAGACTGGTGAATTTGTCGCAACTTATGTGCACTCAAATGCGAAGTTGGCGAGTGTCATTGTTTTTAATAAAGTTGTTGACGCTGAATTGGCAAGTGGAATTGCAATGCACGCCGTAGCAATGGCGCCTGCTTATTTGAAGCCGGAAGATGTAGTGGCTGAGGAGGTAGAAAAGGAAAAAGATATTTATCGTGAACAATTATCTAAGGAAGGTAAACCAGCAGAAATGATTGAAAAAATCTTGAGTGGTAAGGTAAGTAAATATTACGAAGAAGTTTGTTTGTTAAAGCAATTATACATCAAAGATGACAAGAAAAGCGTAGAGCAAGTTTTGAAAGAGGCTGATGCGAGCGCGGTGATTGAGAAGTTTATTCGGATTGTGCTATAAGCGTCATTCCCGCGAAGGCGGGAATCCAGGCGCCACAGACTTCGAATATGTGGTTATAGAGACTAATCTTAATATAAATATAGATAATAAATAATACTTCGTAAATTTTAATTTTCCTTATACTGAAATCAATCTACGAGGTACCTGGATCCCCGCCTTCGCGGGGATGACGGACGAAATAATGATTAAATGAAAGTAGCTCAAATACAATTTTCCCCTTGGGATAAGACATATTATTTTTCTTTGAATAACCTTGATGTTCATGTAAATGATCAAGTGGTTGTTAAGACTGATATTGGCGAGGAAATCGGTAAGGTTATCGGTTTAACCGAGGTCAATGAAGAAGAATTTTACAAAAAATCCAAGGCGGATGATGAAAAAGAAAAGCGAGAAATCAAGCCGATTTTGCGCTTTGTAACCGAGCGAGACGCGGAGGGTCTGCCAACAAAAAAAGACAAACAGGATGCCTTGGAATATGCTAAGTCAATGAAGGAGAAGTATAATTTGGAAATGAAATTCCTGGATGTCCATTTTTCCTTCGATAGGTCTCGCGTCACTTTTGCTTTTATCGCTGATGGTCGCATCGACTTTCGTAATCTGGTCAAAGATTTGACCCGTCATTTCGGACGTAGTATTCGTTTGCAACAAATCGGTATTCGCGACGAAGCGCGTATCTGTGGTGACTGTGGTCACTGTGGGCGTCCTTTGTGTTGTCGTGGGCATTTAAAGAACTTGGATTCAATTACCTCAGAAATGTCTGAAATGCAACAATGTTCTCATCGCGGTTCGGATCGTATCTCCGGCATTTGTGGTCGTTTGATGTGCTGTTTGGCTTACGAGCAAGCCGGTTATGAAGAGTTATTTAAAAAAATGCCGCCACTTGGTAAAAAGGTGGATGTTGATGGTAAAAAGGGCGAAGTGATTGGTCACCGGACTTTGAAGCAATGCGTGATGGTCAAGTTTCCAGGTGAAAAAGGGGAGGGGTATACGATTGCTGAGGTTGATTTGAATCGGAATAAGGATAAGAAATAAGTAAATATTTTTTACAAATTTAAAAGCCTGTATTCACGTGAGTGTTTACAGGCTTTTTTGTGTACGTTTTGGACGTTATTGCTTTTACGCAGCCATGGACATTTTTTGTCCCTTGATGGCGGTTTTTTCTCTCCTCGTTGCCAGTCGACATGTTCCAATTTGGAATTCCGTGCTGGCCGTTTTTCGGTACAGAGGGCCTCCGTTCTCGTCGTTGATGATGAGTATTCCACTGTCGTCATCGTTAATCGTCAGATTGACGAAGTGTTTACTGGGAATTACCATCGCTTTGACTGTTTGCTCACGACCAGATAGATCTTCGTAAACCACCCAGATTGACTGAGCTTTTTCCGGACTAAAGGCGGACGGCATAGTAAGCGAGTCATTAATGTTTGATGATTCTTCTTTTCTGTCGACAACAAATTCTGCGCCGACAAGAGTTGTGGTTGAGGTTCGGCCATTTTTAGGGTTCTTGTTAACCCGGAAGAACGCCCCGTCGTTAACGCAGAAGGTGCCGTCGTCCAACAAGAAAGCTTCTTCTTGGTTGACGTTAAAAGCAAAGAAGATTCGGCCGGCTATTGTGAATTTCACACGCGGACGGCGCAGAACCTCATTGAGCCTCTGTGCTCTTTCTGCATCTTTTTTGGCCTTGGCGATTGCTTTAGCTTCGTCTTCATTCGCACGGGCAGTAGCCGTGACTGTAGCCCGCTCTTTCCTGGCTTTTTCGTCGGCCGCACTTTGCTCGGAACGTAGCCTCTGCTCTTCCCGATATTTTTTCTGCCAGTCTTGCCAGAGAATCTTTTGCTGTGCGTCAGTGGCGACGACCAACATCCCAAAAAGACTTTCAGTCAGATCGCCATCATAGTGGTCATCTTTGATCCGTGCTGCGATCTTTGTCGGCTTGGTGTGGACATCTTCGGGTTTGACTTCGTTCTTGGCAGTTTTTTCCATCATGGCAAAAGCCATTTTCTTGAGCTCGGCTCGTGCTTCCAGGATGGCCGCCTTGGCGATGGTGCTCTTTATTTGAAGGCTTCCCGTCAAATATTCAAGAATGGATGCTTCCATGGCTTCGTTGCCGTAGCTTAGTGGCTGCATTACTGCCAGGTATTCCAAATAGCTCTGGTGAAAATTTCTGGCCGTATTGGCGGCTAGGTCAATCAGTTTACTGGCATAGTTCGGGTTGTTGGCCACGATTGATTTTTCAATCTCGGCGTTTGTGATTCTGATATTTCCAGCAATAATTTTCCGGATGCCCGACACTAGTTTGATCCAGGCTGATTTCTCCAAAAGGGTAATCTTGGTTTGCGTGGTCGGTGTGGCAATAATCTCAGTCATGGTTATTCCTCCATTTGGGGTGAGTGAAGCAAAATAAAATGTTAATGTTCTGATATTACGTACTTTGGATAATTTCATTGTACGATTTTTTATATTAGCATATTATTGAATATTTGTCAATAGTTATGGGAAATTTGCTTATATTAAGGTATTTATCCAATGTCTTTGTCTAAATAATTACTGCAAATAGCATATTTACTTACATTTGTTTGACATTTTAGTAAAAGTATGCTATATTGGTATGTTATTTAATCTTAACAGATTTTGTTTTGGTTGTGGAAAATGAATTTCCAACCATACAAAAAGCCGTCGGCTTTTTTATGTTTATTTTTTCAAAAGACAATTTAAATAGATTCTGGAAAATTTTAGCGGTTGGTGCTTTTTGTGTGCTTTTTTTGCGTGCGCAAAATGCCGAAGCGGCCCTGGGGATTGATAAGAATATAACCCAGGTAAAATATCCGGATAGTCCGGTGGTTTATTATTTGAATCACGCGCAAAAGATTAAGAAGGCTTATATAAATGAGGCGGTTTTTTTAGCATATGGCAATAAATTAAACCAGATTAAGACAATCGCGCCGGCTTATTTGAATCAGTGGAAAACAGCGGAGGTGGTTAAGGTGAAAAATAATCCGACTGTTTATATAATCAGAGATGGTAAGAAGAGGATTGTAGTATCTGAGGCGGAATTTTTAAGTTTGGGTTACAGGTGGAATCAGGTAATGGAAATTAGTGCTTTTGAATTGTCACAATATGCCAATACGGGTGAGGAGGATTTTAATGTTAATCCCTACGGCTTTTCTGTTAATTTGGATAGTGCCAAGAAAACTTCTTTGGCTTTGGGATCGACACATAATAATATCGGCACAATACGAGCGCGAAGCTTGAATGGGGAAAACAAGGTTAGCACCATTAATGTATCATTGAAGGGGTTGTATGATAGTTCCGCAATTGCTAAAGTGTATTTGGAAAAAGACGGAGTGGTTTTGGCAGAAAAAAATAGCGTTAATGATCGCGAACTGACTTTTAATTTGGGAAGCAAGGCTTTTGTGATTGATAATAATGAAACAAAGATAAATATTTTTGTTGATCTTAATAATTGTGAGACCTGTATTAATAATGATTTGTTTTTGGAATTAGTTAGTTCTAATGTTTTTGGTGACAATAATAAACCGGCAGTGACTAGTGCGTCTTTGAAATCAGCTACTTATAAATTTGTGCGTAGTAGTGGCTTATTTGGTGAATTAAGTATTACTGAAGAGTCTTTGATTGGTTATAGTCATGATATTGTAGCGGGAAGCATGGGTCAAGTTTTTGGTCGTTTTACTGTGCAAGAAATCAGCGGCCGTGAAGATGTTTTGATCGAGCAGATTGTTTTGGTTAATAATGGCAGTTTGAAAAATTCGTATTTTAATAATTTAAAATTAAAAGTTGATAACACTGTTGTTGCACAGCTGCCGACAATTAGTGGTCGGGAAATAATCTTTAAACCGAATTATTTAAAAATTAGTAAGAATTCCAGCAAGATGATTGTGGTCTTGGGGGGAATCTTGGATGGAACGAACAGCGATATTGATTTGCAATTGCAAAAAGTAGTGGCAGAGAGCGCAGAATATGGCGTCGGTGTGAAAAATAGCAGTGTTAATCTTAATGAGTCCAATAAAATTATTGATCAAAGCTTGGTGGTTAATTCCGCAAGTACTATGCCTGGCTTAAAAACATTGAATGAAATTAAGGGAACAATTATTTCTTCATTTAATTTAAGAAGTTCAGCGCAAGAAATGGATTTGAATAAAGTTGGTTTTAGTCTGATAAAGGGTGTTAACACGCCAGGGCTAGATAGCCTGTATATTATTGATTATGGGACTGGTGAAGTTTTGCAAGAAGTGAGAATAGGCTCAAGTGATTATTATTCCGTTGGTCTTAATAAGACATTAAGCAGTTCCAATAAATCGGTTAATATTGGCTTTGTGGCCAAACTCCCAATTCTAAACACTGGTGATTATTATCAGATTGTATTAAAAGAAGTGGGGTATAATACTAATGGCGGCGCTAGTTTGAAAAAAACTGTTTCTGTGCTTGGCGGTAAATATGAAGCGCGCAATAACACTAGTAGTGTTGTGGTGACTGGGGGGAGCGCAAGTAGCAAGACAACAATGACAACAAGTGTCAAAACTACGCCTACAGCAATAAGCAATAATACTAGTTCATACACATATAATGAAAAAACAGGGGCGACAAAGATTGTTTTGCATTGGCCGGTTTCGGGTCGGGTGAATTATGGATTTCATGATCCAAAATATCTTTATAGTTTTGCTCACGAGGGTATTGATATTGCTGCCAGTCAGAGTACAAATGTGCGGGCAGCACAAAGTGGGACGGTTGTGTCAGCTGTTAATGGCGGATTGTCTGGTTATAGTTATGTTACCATCGATCACGGTAATGGATATCGAACTGTTTATGGTCATTTGTCACAGATTAGTGTGAGTGTCGGTCAACAAGTTAATGTTTCCGCGCTTCTGGGTAAGAGTGGTGGCACACCAGGCACTTCCGGCGCCGGTCAGTATTCCAATGGTCCGCATCTTCATTTTGAACTTATTAAGGATGGTGTTTATGTTGATCCGGAACTTTATTTGTTATAAAATTATAAAAGTGAATATTTATAAAGACTCGCGTCATTGCGAGTCTTTTGCGTTTTGAGAAAAATAAAAAATATGTTATAATAATTTTATTATTAGTAAAGGAGAAACTGTGAATATCTCATTAGATTTATCACCAATATTTCAATTCTTGTCATTGCCAGCCGACGAGCTGCTTTTGACAGTGCTTGTTAATGTCGGTTGGATTCCAGTCGCTATGGTTTTTTTGGTAGGGGCTTGGGATATATGGAAAGAGTATATTGAGGACAAATGGTTTGAAACTCAAAAAATGATTCTTTTAGCTATTGATATTCCTAGAGGCAATACTCAATCTTTACGAGCGGTGGAAAATATTTTTACCTATTTGGCTGGAGCACATGGTTCAAAAAATTTGATTGAAAAATATTGGGAGGGGCAGTTTCAACTGTCATTTAGCATGGAAATAGTAAGCATTGATGGCTATACGCAATTCTTAATCAGGACACCATTGGCTTTCCGTAACTTAGTTGAGTCTGCGATTTACTCACAATATCCAGATGCGGAAATATCCGATGTGGATGATTACACTGTGGGGATACCCACCAAATACCCAGACTCTGAATACGATGTTTGGGGGGCTGAGTTTATTCAAACCGCACCTAGCGCTTATCCGATTAAAACTTATCCTGAGTTTTTGGCTAGTGACGGCACTAAGCCAGAGGAACAATTTAAGGATCCAATGGCATCATTGATGGATTTGTGTAGTAGTTTGCGAAAAGGAGAACAGATGTGGTATCAGATAATTATTGAGCCAGGAGATCATGCCTGGACAAAGAAGAGTGATGAGGAAATTAAAAAAATTCTAGGCGACAAAACAGCGGCCAAGGATAATTTTGTAGATATGTTGGCCGGTTTTTTAATGGCTGTTATTTCATCTATTGGTGATGCGTTTTTTACGTTTGAATCCGCCAAGAAGGAAGAGAAGAAAGATGAATTATTAAAGATGATGAATTTGCGGCCCAAAGAAAAGAAGCAAGTTGAGGCGATTCAAATGAAAAGTGCCAAACTGGGTTTTAAGTCAAAAATCAGAATGGTTTATGTTAGCAAAAAGGATACCATGGTTAAGCCGAAAGTGGTTAATGGTTTTAATGGGTATATCAAGCAATTCATTGAACAGGATTTAAATAGTTTGAAACCAGACTCTTTAAAGACGATGACATCGGCTAATTATTTTTTCAAAAATTATCGCTTAAACGAAAAGAAGCATAAAATAGTGAAAAATTATAAAAATCGCAGTATGTCTGCGGGCAGAACGGCTGGTTATTTCAATATTGAAGAATTGGCAACGCTGTGGCACTTCCCATTGGAACTTGTAGTGAAGGCGCCGATGATCCAGAAGGCTCCGGGCCGTAAGTCTGAACCGCCGATGACCTTGCCGATGTTTGAGAATGCAGTTGATAATGATTTTTTTACCGAGAAGGTTAGTAGTGAAAATATTTTTGCTGAGATTGACGAGAGTCTAAAATCATCAGCGCCGGTATTCGCGCCACAGTCAGGAAATAAAGAAGTACGAAAAGGTGGCGTGGTGGATATTAGTAATTTTGGCTCGGAAGATATTTTTGAAACACCAACGGCTAAGAAGGCGGTTGAGATGCCAGCGGAAAAACCTGTCGAGAAAAGGGGTGGACCACCAAGTAATTTGCCGTTTGGATAAAAATAAGATTTGTTTTAATTAAGATTTATAGTACGAGGTGCCTGGATCCCCGCCTCCGCGGGGATGACGGTGTAAAAATTTATGAATAAAGATATTGCATTGTTTGCAGAGACAACTTATCGAAATGAAAATAGAAAATTTGGTATCAAGCGTGATGATCGACGTCGTCACATGTATTTGATTGGAAAGACGGGTATGGGCAAATCCACGATTCAGGAGAATATGATTATTAGTGATATTCGAGCGGGTCATGGCGTGGCCGTGGTAGATCCGCATGGTGATTTGGCGGAGAAAATCATGGAATATATTCCCAATGATCGAATCAATGACGTGGTTTATTTTAATCCGGCTGATTATGATTTTCCAATTGCTTTTAATATTGTGGAGCAAGTTGAGCCACACTTACGCCATCTAGTTGCCTCTGGCCTGATTGGCGTTTTTCAAAAGTTGTGGGCGGATTCTTGGGGTCCTCGCTTGGAATATATTTTGCGTAACGCCATTTTAGCGATTTTGGATTATCCTGGTTCGACGCTTTTGGGGGTGACTCGTATTTTGTCAGACAAAAATTTCCGCAAGAAGGTGGTGGACAATATTCAAAATCCGGTTGTGAAGGCTTTTTGGGTGAATGAATTCGCTAGTTATAATGATAAGTTTGCCTCTGAGGCGGTGTCGCCGATTCAGAATAAGGTTGGTCAGTTTTTATCGACCTCTTTAATTAGAAATATTATCGGTCAGGCGAAATCAACAATTGATATTCGCAAAATCATGGATGAGGGCAAGATTTTGATTTTGAATTTAAGTAAAGGCCGAATTGGTGAGGATAATTCCCAACTTTTAGGATCAATGATTGTAACCAAGATTCAGTTGGCGGCGATGAGTCGCGTAGATATGCCGGAAAGCGAAAGGCGTGATTTTTATTTGTACGTTGATGAGTTTCAGAATTTTGCAACTGATTCTTTTGCGAATATTTTATCCGAAGCGCGTAAATATCGCTTGAATTTGATTTTGGCCCATCAATACGTGGAGCAATTACCAGAGAAAGTGGCGAGTGCGGTGTTTGGTAACGTGGGCACGATTGTCGCTTTTCGAGTGGGTGCGGCCGATGCCGAATTTTTGGAACCGGAATTTATGCCAACTTTTACAGCGGAAGATATTTTGAATTTACCCAAATATGAAACTTATTTAAAATTAATGATTGACGGCGTTGCTTCTGATCCTTTTTCGGCGCGTGGTTTGCCGCCCCTAAGCGCTGAGGAGAAAACTGGTAATTTTGAAAAGGTAATCGCGATTTCTCGAGAAAGATATGCAAAACCGAGAGAGATAGTTGAAGAAAAAATTGCCAAATGGCATAATGATGAGGATGATGACGATCTACCACGCCAGGCTAAATTTGTCGAGGCGGCGCGCAATGTTGATGCGACTAAAAGACCGGCGCCGGTTAATAATTTTGAGAAAAAAACAACAGCTGTGCCGTCAAATAATTTTGATAAAAAACCTTCAACAGATCGGGTTAGTAATTTTGACAAAAAACCAATAGCGCCGGAATTGAACAGTCGGCCGACGGCTGAAATTGTTCGTCCAAGTAACACGCAAACAGAAGAGGTTCGAAGTAGTAGTAATGACGACAAAAACAAGGTTTATAAATTTGATGTTAGTTGTAATCGTTGTGGAAAAAACACACAAACCTCCTTTCAGCCAGATGGTATTCGACCGATTTATTGTAAGGAGTGTCTATCGCTAGTACGAGAGGAGAAGAATAAAGAAATTGAAGAGCGTCGTTTACAGAAAGAAAGAGAATTGAAAAAATTGAAGGAAACTGGTCGAGTTGAAATAAAGCCGATTATTAATGTTAAGGAGGTTTCTTTGGGTGAGGCTTTAAAAATGGCGCCGGTTAATTTTGGGAATCGACCAAAGAACAATAATCAGCCTAAGCCGGTACAGTCCAATAGGACTATTAAGGAAGAAAATTTAACAGTTGTTAGTCAGACAAATAGGATTGTTAGAGAGGAGTTTCCGGCGGCGACTTATCAGCCAAAGCAAGTTATTTGTGAAGAAGTTAAGTCAATTGTTAATCATCAAAATAAGGTTGTTCAAGAAAATCCCAGACCAGTCATCACAAATAATAGTAAAGAAACTGATTTTGGCGACGATGATGAAATAGATTTTTAATTATGAGTAGTGATCAGATAATTTCAGACTTTTTTTATAATTCAAATTTGCCCGGTTATTTATTTATTAATGAATATCCGGTTTTTGGTATTGTTTGGAATATTATTTTATTATTGGTACCATTGTTGATTTTTAAAGTTTTGGTGCGGTATTACAATCTGACAAAGATTGAAAAAAATACCCAAAAGGTAGTTTTTGGCTTTTGGTTTCTACTATGGTTGCTTTTTGTGCCGAATTCTGCTTATATAATGACAGATGTTCGCCATTTGATGAATTACTGTCCGTATTCTTTTTATCGAGTATGTGTAAAAAATGCCTGGATGATTATTGTCTTTTTTACCTATGCTTTAGTAGGCTGGATATTTTTTGTGCATTTACTGCGACAGATGAAAAATTTACTGATTCTTATTTTTAATAAGACAGTGGCGAATTCTTTTATAGTCGGTATTATTCCCTTGATATCCTTGGGTGTCCTATTGGGGCTGGTAAATCGTTGGAATAGTTGGGAGATGTTTTATTTTCCCGGCTTAATTATGAAAGATGCTTTATTGTATTTGACGGAATGGAATTATTTTATTAATTTCCTCGTGTTTACAGTTTTCTTTTACGTATTATATTTTTTAGGAAGTTTTTTATTAAAAGAAGATAAAAAATAATTATTCGCTATTCGCAGATTAGTATTTATTCGCGGATTAGCATTGTAGCTGTATGGATTATTTAAAAATTGGAAAAGCAACAGAGTTAACCGGTGATGATCGCCGTTTGTATCGGTGGTTGGAAATCTTGCCTGGCTTTTTGTCGTGGGCGACTTTGTTTTTGTTATTAGCGCTGTCTTATTGGCAGCCTGTTTTTGTAGCCTTCTTTATTATCGCTTTCGATGTGTACTGGTTGCTCTTGGTGGTGTTTCTGGGCGTGCATTTATTGGTGGCCTATGATCGTTTGAAAAAAAATATTAAAATTGATTGGGGGCAGAAGTGTCATGAATTGGGAGCGGTGAATATTGAGGGCAAGACCATGGCCTGGGATGATGTTATTCACTTGGTTTTTTTTCCGACATATAATGAGAGCATTGAAGTAATTCGGACAAGTTTTTCAGCGATGTTATTTAGTAATTACCCAGTTGATAAAATGGTGGTGGTGTTGGCAGTTGAGGAGCGGGGCGGCGAAATAGCACACATTAATGCGGAGAAAATTAAAAATGAATTCGGGCACAAGTTTAAAGATTTTTTTGTCTTCTTTCATCCAGATGGCATTGAGGGTGAACTGAAGGGTAAGGGTGCGAACCAGGCCTGGGCGGCGAGTGCCTTGAAGCGTGACTATGTTGATAAGAATAATATTGATTATGACAAGATTTTGGTGAGCGTTTTTGATATTGATACTGTTATTTATCCGGATTATTTCTACAACCTGACTTACAAATTTTTGACTGTACCCAATCCCTATCGCGCGAGTTATCAGCCGATTCCGGTTTATCATAATAATATTTGGCAAGCCCCTTTCTTTGCCCGCATTGCCGCTTCATCTAATACTTTTTGGCAGATGATGCAACAGATTCGCCAAGAAAAATTGGCGACCTATTCCTCGCATTCCATGACTTGGCGCGCTTTGGTGGATATTGGTTTTTGGTCAACGAAAATGGTGAGTGAAGATTCGCGTATTTTTTGGCATTGCTTTTGTTATTACAAAGGTGACTACCGCGTCGAGCCGATGAACTATCCTGTCTCAATGGATGCGTGTATGGACAAGACCTTGAAGGCGACGGCAACTAGTCTTTATAAACAACAAAGACGTTGGGGTTGGGGTGTGGAGAATTTACCTTATTTAATTTTTAATACTATTAAAAATTGGAAGACTTATCCAAAGATGACCATGATTAGTCGAATTTTTACTCAATTGTATGGTTTTCATTCTTGGGCGACCAATGCTTTGATTATTGCTGTTATTGGTTGGATGCCATTGTTTTTGGGCGGGGCGGCTTTTAACTCTACTACCTTATCAACCAATCTACCAATGGTAACCAGAGCTTTGATGACCTTTGCCATGTCTGGCTTGGTGCTATCTTCAATTATCGCGACTTTATTATTGCCAAAAAGACCTGATGGTTATAGTTTTTGGAAAACATTATTAATTCCGGTGCAATGGGTAATTCTGCCTGTCAGTATTATCGTTTTTGGCTCAATTCCGGGGTTGGACTCACAAACCAAGCTGATGTTTGGGAAATATATGGGTTTTTGGGTGACGCCCAAGAGTCGTTAATGTTTGAAAAATTTTTTTAAAAAATACATACTAAAATAATTAGTCTGTATTTTTTTTGTGAGTAAAAAAATTGGCACATAAATGAAAATATGCTATTATGAAAAAATATGAAAACTGAAAACACAACAGTTAAAAATAAGCATTGGGATCTTTTGGGCATCGGCAGTCCCTTACTTGATATTGTAATTAATATCGAAGATAAAGTTCTCGATGATTTAAAAATCAAAAAAGGTTCGATGAATTTGATTTCCGAAGCGGAAAGTAAAAACATCTTAAATGAACTTAGTCACGTGGCTCATGAATTATCACCGGGTGGCTCTGCGGCTAATACGCTTTCAGGCGTTAATCTCCTGGGCAATCGTACTTCTTTTTTGGGCATGATTGGCGATGATAGTCATGGTCGTAGATATAGCGAAGAAATTGAAAAAGAGGGAATCGTATCACATCTTTTGCGTCATGATCGCGATATGACCGGGCATTCAATCATTTTTATCACACCAGATGGAGAAAGAACGATGGCGACTCATTTGGGTGCGTCGGCTAATTTTGTCAAAAAACATGTTGATGAAAATGTAGTTCGACATAGTAAAATCTTACATATTGAGGCATATCAATTGGAGAATCCTAATACTTACGATGCGGTGATGCACGCTGTGGGCATTGCGAAGGAAGGCAATGTCTTAATTTCTCTCGATCTTTCAGATGTACACTTGATTCAGCGCAATAAAAAACTATTTCAGGACGTAGTGCGTGAGCATGTGGACATTGTTTTTGCCAATGAAGAAGAGGCGTCTGAATTTACGGATAAAAAAGACTCAACTGAAGCGCTACACGATATTGCAGATAACTGCAAGATTGCGGTAGTAAAACTAGGAGCGAAGGGAAGCTTGATTAAAGAAAATGGTAAAGTTTATAATATTGAACCGCACAAGGTGGAGATGGTAAATACGAACGGGGCAGGTGATATGTACGCTGCCGGTATTTTGCACGGCCTAGTTAATGGTTTGAATTTGCAAGAAGCTGGCGAAATTGCTAGTCATGTCTCCGCCTTGGTGGTGGCGAGCATGGGCGCGCGTATGGACAAAAAACATCATAATTTAATTTCTAAATATAAGAATTTATGACAAACACAGAGGATTTTAAAATCAAAGACATTAGTTTGGCTGATTACGGCCGAAAGGAAATCGTTATCGCTGAAAAAGAAATGCCGGGCCTAATGGCTTTGCGTGAAAAATTTAGCAAACAGAAACCGCTTGCTGGAGCACGTATTTTGGGCAGTCTACACATGACTATTCAAACTGCGGTACTGATTGAAACATTGGTTGAGTTGGGCGCAGATGTGCGTTGGGTTTCTTGTAATATTTATTCTACCCAAGATCATGCAGCGGCAGCAATTGCCAAAGCGGGCGTGCCTGTTTATGCTTGGAAGGGTGAAACTTTGGAAGAATATTGGTGGTGCACAGAGCAAGCGTTTATGTTTCCAGGTGGCAAGGGTCCAAATTTGATCGTAGATGACGGCTCTGACGCGACCTTGATGTTGCACTTGGGCGTGGAGATTGAAAAGGATTCCAGTATTTTGGAAAAAGATTATTCAGATAAAGGTGAAGACGAAAAAGAGTTGATGAAAATTTTGGCTCGGATGTATAAAGAGAATCCGACTTTTTGGAGCGGTATAATCAAAGACGTGAAGGGCGTATCCGAGGAGACGACGACTGGTGTTCATAGACTTTATCAGATGTCAGAAAAGAAGAGATTATTATTCCCAGCCATCAACGTGAATGATTCTGTAACCAAAAGTAAATTCGACAATCTTTACGGTTGTCGCGAAAGTTTGGCCGATGGTATCAAGCGAGGTACTGATGTGATGGTGGCTGGCAAAATCGCCGTTATTTGTGGTTATGGCGATGTTGGCAAGGGTTGCGCACAGAGTATGCGCGGTTTTGGCGCACGCGTGATTGTGACTGAGGTTGATCCAATTTGTGCTTTGCAAGCGGCAATGGAGGGCTTTGAAGTGAAGACAGTGGAACAAGCTTTGGATGAAGGTGATATTTATGTAACAACAACAGGTAATCGTGATATTATTACCGTGGAGCACATGGAAAAAATGAAAGATGAATCAATTGTTTGTAACATCGGACATTTTGATAATGAAATTCAAGTTGAAAAATTAGAAAAGTATAATGGTATTAAAGAAATTAATATCAAACCACAAGTTGATAAATTTGTTTTCCCAGACGGACACGCAATCGTGCTTTTGTCTCGTGGTCGTTTAGTAAATCTTGGTAATGCAACTGGTCATCCTAGTTTTGTGATGAGCGCTTCATTTACAAACCAGGTCTTGGCACAAATCGAACTTTGGGAAAAGGATTACGAAATCGGTGTTTATACTTTGCCAAAAAGACTTGATGAAGAGGTGGCTAGACTGCATTTAGATAAATTGGGTGTGACTTTGACGCAATTATCTGATGAACAGGCGAAATATATTGATGTGGCCGTCGAAGGGCCGTATAAGCCAGATAGATATCGTTATTAATAGGTATTTTGATAACCAGTCCCGAGTCATCGGGACTGGTTTTTTTATTTGACAAATTAACCTTGACAAAATACTATTTTTTGGGTAAGGTTGAGGTCTATATTGAACATTGACAAATAACCTATAAACTACGGAGGCGCGGATATGTCTAGTAAAAATCAGGATATTCATGAATATCCGATGAAATTAATTAAATATTTTGCAAAAAGACCATGGGATGAAGTCAGCGTGAAAGATGCAATGGCTAGGGATAAAACTGGTGTAGTTGAAAAAGCCCACGATTGTTCTGGTGGTATGCATAATAACACATTTAGGCTGGATGGTAAGCCGGTAAAAACTCATCCAGAAAAAGTTGTTAAAATTTTGATTTGGTTTGGGGTTGATGAGCCGGTAATCTCAGCAGCGGCTTATTTACATGATGCTCCGGAAGATGTCAGTGAAAAAATTTTGGAAGAAATTGAAGAGGATTATCCAGAACAAGTATATTCAATTGTTCATAGGGTGACCAAGAAAGATGATATGTCTGACAGGGAACATTTTCGTTTGATTATAAGGGATTTTGATAGCATTATAGTAAAATTAGCCGACAGGTATCACAACTTAAGAAATATGGCTAAAAATCTATATTTAAAGAGGCCGGTTGTTAGAGAAAATCCTGGCGAAGTAAGGCAGGGTCCTAAAAAACCTTTTACCAAGAAGAAGCTTTATAGATATATAAAGGAAACTGAGAGATTTGTTTATCCGCTTGGGGAAAAAATTTCTCAGTCTGACTACAGATACGCCAAAGAAGGGGAAAAGCTTTATATGGCAGTACAAGAAGCAGTTGTTATGGCTAAATTGGCCTTAAAAGTGCCAAAAAGGGTGATTATGCGCTATCAAAGAAAGCGCAGACAGCCAACATTATTTTGACAAACCCGATATTCTGAGAAAATATCGGGTTTTTTATTTTTCAACATAGAAATTTATCTTTGTCAATATTGCAATTTATTTAATGTTGCTTTAAAATATAGCTATTACTTAGAAAAAATGGCTAAGTGTGGATAAGCAACTTCCGTCCCTTGCGGCGGATTATATTATTTTAGAATTTAATTAATTTATTTATTAATATAACTTAACACTATGATTAAAAAAGTATTTCAACCAAGTCAGAGGGGAAAGGTTTGGAGATCTTTCATTTTGGTAACCTTATTGGTTATTTTTGCAGCCGTTATCGATGCTGGCGCTTATTATAATAGAGCGACTGATTGGGTGGCTGGTAAAACTCACAACGTTGTGCAATTGCCGAAGACCAAGGAGATTCCTTTTCGACTAGGGCTTGATTTGCAAGGAGGTACGCATTTAGTTTATCAAGCTGACATGTCCAAGGTTCCTAGTGGCGATCAAGTTGTAGCCCTAGAAGGCGTTCGTGATGTAATCGAAAAAAGAGTAAATGCATTCGGCGTAAGTGAGCCTTTGGTGCAGACCAATAGTTCTGGTGGCGATTATCGGGTGATTGTAGAATTAGCCGGCATTAAAGATGTTAATCAAGCGATTAAAATGATTGGTGAAACTCCATTATTAGAATTCAAAGAAGAGGGTACTGAGGCGCCTCAATTGGATAAGGCAGGACAAGACAAGATTGATACTTTTAATAAGGAAGCGGAGAAGCGGGCGGAAAGTGTCTTGGGTAAGGTAATTTCTGGTGGTGATTTTGCAGCTTTGGCTAAAGAGTTTAGTGAAGACACAAACACCAAGGATAATGGCGGTGATTTGGGTTGGATTAACGAATCTACCGATCCGGGAATTGTAGCTAAAGTAAAAGATATGACTGTGGGCAAAACTTCTAGTGATCTAGTTCGTGCGGCCAATGGTTTTGATATTTATAAATTAGAAGAAAAAAGAAAAAAGACAAATCCTTTTGACGACAAGCAAATTGAAAAAGAGGTAAAAGCTTCACATATTTTAATTTGTTATACAGGCTCTGAAGGTTGTACTAAAGAAATTAGCAAAGAGGCGGCTTATGCAAAAATCAAGGAAATTAAAGCCAAGGCTACTCCAAAAAACTTTGCTAGCTTGGCTAAAGAATACTCCAATGATCCAGGCGCTGCTAATGGCGGTGATTTGGGTTGGTTTGGTAAGGCAGCAATGGTTGAGCCTTTTTCTGATGCGGTATTTGCACAAAAAGTGGGCGAGATTTCCTTTGTTGTTGAAACTAAATTCGGCTACCACATTATTTTAAAAGAAGGCGAGAGAGAGTCTTATGAATATAAAGTGAGTCGTATTTTTACTAGATCAATGACGCCACAAGATGTGGCTGGCACTGATAAGAATTGGAAAAATACTGAATTAAGTGGCAAAAACTTAAAAAGAGCTTCAGTACAGTTTGATCCAAATTCAAATCAACCACAAGTGTCTTTGGAATTTGATGAACAGGGGGCAAAATTCTTTGAAGATATTACCGCGCGTAATGTGAACAAACAGGTGGCAATCTTTTTGGATGGTTATGTTATCAGTAGTCCAAATGTAAATGAAAAGATTTCCGGTGGAAAAGCGGTTATTTCTGGTAGCTTTAATATCCAAGAGGCAAAATTATTAGCACAGAGATTGAATGCTGGTGCCTTGCCTGTGCCAATTAACTTAGTAGGTCAACAAACAGTGGGCGCTTCTCTTGGTAATGAGTCCTTGAGGACAAGTTTGCGAGCGGGTGTTATCGGCCTAATTTTTATTGCGGTCTTTATGATTTTATACTATCGTTTTGCGGGTATTTTATCAGTTATTTCTTTGTTTGTTTATGGTGTTTTACTTTTAGCAATCTTTAAGATTTGGCCGGTAACAATGACCTTGTCTGGTATTGCTGGTATTGTTTTGTCAATGGGTATTGCAGTTGATGCCAATGTATTAATCTTTGAAAGATTAAAAGAAGAAATGCGCAGTGGCAAACCGCTAAGCATGGCAATTCGTGAATCATTTAATCGCGCTTGGCCGTCTATTCGTGACGGAAATCTGTCAACCTTAATTACTTGTTTTGTATTGATTCAGCTATCAACTAGTACAGTAAAAGGTTTTGCTATTACTTTAGGCTTGGGTGTAGTTGTGTCAATGTTCTCAGCGATTATTTTTACTAGATTATTATTCGATTTGTTGCCAGTTAGCTGGTTTGAAAATAATAAATGGCTAGTGGGAGCTGTGAAGAAATAGTTTTAATTTATTAAATTTAATTTATATTTTATGATTAATATTATCAAAACAAGAAAAATATGGTTATCAATTTCTGGTTTATTAGTCGCTACTTCAGCAGTAATGTTGATTATGTGGGGCTTAAAATTCGGAATCGATTTTACCGGAGGAAGTCTTTTGGAGGTAGAATTTTCAGCTAACAGACCGACTGTTAATGAAGTTCAATCTTCAGTAAGTGATTTGAATTTAGGAAGCCTTGTCGTGCAACCAATAGGAGAAAAGGGGATGATTATTAGATTTCAAGATGTGACTGAGGAAAAACATCAAGAAGTTATGGTGAAATTGAATAAGATGGCTGGAGGTGAAGCTACTGTTGATAAGAAAGAAGCTTCAAAAAAGAGTGAAGAAATAAAAACAGACAACAAAAATATTGTAATCGAGACAACTAGCAATGAAGCTGAGGCGGGAAAGGCTCAAGTTTCTGAAATTCGTTTCGAGTCAGTTGGACCGACAATTGGCAATGAATTAAAAGCAAAATCTTTTAATGCTGGCATTATTGTTTTATTGGCAATTGCTATTTTTATGGCTGTTGCCTTTAATAAGGTGTCAAAGCCAGTTGCTTCTTGGAAGTATGGCGTAGCTTCAATCGTGGCCTTATTCCATGATGTCTTCATTACCTTAGGTGTTTTTGCCTTTTTGGGACATTTTTATGGTGTGGAAATTGGGACTCCCTTTGTGGCTGCGATTCTTACAGTTTTGGGTTATTCAGTTAATGATACCATTGTGGTTTTCGATAGAATTAGAGAAAATTTACCAAAAAGCAGTTTGGATTTTGAGGGCACGGTTAATATGTCTGTAGTTCAAACTTTGTCCCGATCAATTAACACATCATTGATTGTGATGTTGGCGCTAACTGCAATTATTCTTTTTGGTGGCGAAACAATTAGATCATTCGTGTCTGCCCTAGCCATTGGTGTTTTTGTCGGAACTTATTCCTCGATTTTTATTGCTAGCCCAATTTTGGTAATCTGGGAGAAGGTAGGTAAGAGGTAAATATTTATAATAATAGAATGTCTTAAAAAAACGCGTGTAAACGCGTTTTTTTGTTTCTTTCTTTCTTTTATGTTATAATGTTTACATAATTAATAATTTGTATAATTAATATGATTATTAGAGAGACTGTTAAACATGAATTAAATTTAAAAGAAATTTTGCTTCTTATTGCCGTTGTTGGCTTGATTGCTTTGGTGGCGGGAATTGCCCTGAATAATTCACAGAGAAATAATCGTGATACCGTTCGAGTGACTGACGTGGTGCAGATGCAAAATGCTCTTGAATTATATTATTTTAATTGCAATAAGTATCCGACTGAAGTAAAACCGGGTGGTGTAATCGGAGACGAGGAGTGTGGTGGTCCATATTTATCTTTTGTGCCATCAGACCCCAAGACAAATGCGCCGTATTATTATCTTCCCTGCGTGGGCAGTGGCCCGTATACATGTCAAGCGGGATTAGCTGATGCGACTAGCTATCAGTTGTATTATTCCTTGGATGGCAAGGCTGGGCGAGTGCCGATGGGTAAGCACATTGCTGTGCCTGGGAAATTATATTAACAATTAATCAATGGATTATTCAATTTTTTCATTTTTTGCACTTCTTTTCGGTTTAATTATCGGCTCTTTTTTAAATGCCTTAATTTGGCGTCTGCATACCGGTGAGAGTATGATGGAGCGTTCCAAATGTCCTAAGTGCGGAAAGGCAATTGCGTGGTATGACAATGTCCCAGTTTTGAGCTATTTGTTTTTACTCGGAAAATGTCGCGGTTGTAAAATGCGAATATCTTTTCAGTATCCGCTTGTGGAGTTGATTACGGGTTTGTTATTCATGCTTGCGTTTAATTTTTCCGCCCGCGGTGGGTCGGTCTTGGGAGGACAATTGCCTAATTATATATTTTTTATAACTTTATTTCGTGACTTTTTTTTGATTTCGACAATGATTATTGTCTTTATCTATGATTTACGCTGGTATCTTATTTTAGATGTGATAACCTTGCCATCAATTGCTGTACTTTTTGTCTTAAATTTAGTTCTGGGAATAAGCTGGCAAAGCCTGTTGCTTTCGGGTATAATAGGGGGTGGTTTTTTCTTGTTACAATTTATTATTTCGAAAGGAAAATGGATAGGCGGTGGCGACATTCGGCTTGGATTTTTAATGGGCATCGCCCTGGGTTGGCCTCAGATTATTACCGCCTTAATGTTGGCATATATCGCCGGGGCTTTTATAGGAATAGGTTTAATTGTATTTGGTAAAAAGAAATGGAGCTCACATGTTCCTTTTGGCGTGTTTCTATCGGTCGCCACAATTGTGACTTTATTCTGGGGGGATCCTTTATTAAGGTGGTATTTTGGTTTTATTGGAGTTTAGTAATAAAATAATTTTTAAATAATAGCCACCGTTTCTAAGGCTATAGATTAAGAGGATACAAATTTTATTTATGAATTTTTCACACGAACAATCAGGTTTTAGTTTGATGGAGATAATGGTAACTATCGCCATTATTGGCATACTATCAGCCGTAACAATTGTTAATTATGCGTCTATAGGTAAAAAAAATTCCGTGTCTTTGGCGGCACAAAACTTAAGCAGTGATATTCATAAAACGCAGAGCTATGCCTTGAATGGGAAAATTGTCGGCACTAATAAGGGTTATTGGGGGGTTTATTTTGACAAGGATAATAATGGTAAGTATATAATTTTTGCAGACAATGATCAGGACAACTTAAGAGATAGTGGTGATACGGACTACCAAGTTGTTAATCTGCCAAAGGGCGTAAAAATAATGGATGTTCACCCAAGTGCACAGATTTCTTTGGTTTATGCGCCGCCAGATCCAAAAATTGCTATTAATCCGGGCGCAGTAAGTAGTGCAATGATTGGTTTGTCAAATTATGACGACACTAATACTAAAGTGATAGAAGTGAACATCTTCGGTTTAGTTGATGTTGATTAATACATTAAAATGAAAAATTTTTTAAAACAAATTAATAATAATACAGCTTTTTCGATTATTGAGGTGATGGTCGCGATTGGCATAGTAAGTGTCGGCATGATGGGTGTTTTGTCTTTGATGACGCGAAATGTTCTCACTCAGACGTTGAATAAAAATAATTTAATCGCGTCCATGTTGGCGCAAGAGGGATTGGAGTTGGTTAGAGAGGTTCGTGACACTAATTGGTTAATAGATCCACCTGTAAGTTTTGATGATGGCATACCAGCTACGTCGACAATTGATTTTTATGGGTTTGAATCAACGGGTCAAGATTTTAGCAGCTCGGCGACTGACATAAAGATGGATGAATATGGTTTTTATGGGCACACTGGCGCCACCAGCACTATTTTTAAGAGATTAATTACGGTGTCTCGTACGAACCCTGAGTTTATAAATGTAAAATCAACTGTTCGCTGGAGTCAGAGTGGCAAAAATCATGACTATATTGCTGAGACTTTATTGTATGATTGGCGTTGATTATTAAATATATATTGATTGCAAATGAAAACAATTTCATTAAAATTTAAAAAGTTTCAACAAGGCATATCATTGCTAGAGTTAACTGTGGCGACAGGCGTTTTTGTGATTGTAACTTTAATGGTTAATGGTATTTATATAAATATTGTTAATTATCAAAGACAGTCAATGAGTTCACAGGTTACCCAGGAGTCCTTGCGTTTTGCCATTGAGACAATGGGCAAAGAGTTAAGAACTGCACAAGGATTATACGCTGGGAGTGATTGCGGTGCACTGAAACCAGTCTCTGGACATTTTAAAATTTTTAATAATATTAGCAATGATGGCGTAGAGATGTCTACTGCTTTATATTTTAAAAATGTTTACGGACAGTGCGTTGTTTACGATTTGGTTGATGATAGATTGCGCATTAAGAGAGATGCTAGTGAGGGCTATATAACGCCAAACGAATTAAACATCATAAGTTTAAAATTTGTAAATAATGATACCGTTGCCAACGTCGATGTAACTTTTCAGCCTAGTATAACCATAATGGTGGAGGCAGAAATGAATAACGGGCCCAAAATGAATCTTCGAATGCAGACAACGGTTTCATCACGAGAGTATACATACTAATTTAAAAAAAATGTTAAAAGATATCTATAAAAAGCAAGAAGGAGTGATTGCAATTGCGATGACGCTTTTGATATTGGCAAGTATTATCGTTATTGTTATAATTTCTAATACCATTATCTTGAATAATTTAGGCATGAATATCTCACAAGTTGATGCTGTTAAGGCTTTTTATGCTGGTGAAGCTGGTGTAGAAAAAATTTTATGGGGAGTTAGGAAAAATAGTTTTGATTTTACCGTGCCAGGGTCTCCATGTAATGTGGTTAAGAAAAAAATTAAAGTTTCAACAAGTGGTTGCGATTCAATTGGTGAAATAATTACATTGACTGGTAATAATTCAACATTCTCTTTAGAATATGATTACACAACACCAACTACCACCATCACCTCAATTGGTTCATATAATAAAACAGGCAGAAATATAGAAATAAGGTATTAAGCAAATGAATAAAGCAGAAGCCAAAAATCGCTTAGAAAAATTGAAAGACGAGCTGAATAAGCATCGTTATTTTTATTATGTCTTAGATACACCGGAAATAAATGATACGGTTTATGATAGTTTGAAAAATGAATTGGAAGCAATTGAAAAACAATATCCGGAATTTATCACCCCTGACTCGCCAACGCAGCGAGTAGGCGCGACACCTTTGGAAAAATTTGTTAAAGTGCCGCACAACGCGCCGATGATGTCAATGTTTGATGCTTTTGATTTCGCAGATATGCAAGATTGGGAAACGCGTAATTTGAACATTTTGCTAAAAACTGAAACAAGTAAATTGGGTGCATATTTTTGTGAACTAAAAATGGATGGCCTGGCAATTAGCCTTCTTTATGAAGGTGGTGTGTTGATGCAGGGGGCAACGCGGGGTGATGGCAAGGTGGGGGAAAATGTGACTCAGAATATCAAGACGATTGAGGCAATTCCGCTCCGTTTGCGCATGCCGACTGCCGCTGAGTTGAAAAAGATTGGCTTTGATCAAGATGACGTTGAGAGTGTTTTAAGTATCGTCCAAGATGGTGTTTTAGAGTTTCGTGGTGAAGCCATTATTACGACGAAAGTTTTTGCGGAAATCAATAAACGACAAGTAGAAAAAGGTGGGACAGTTTTTGCGAACCCGCGTAATGCGGCGGCGGGGACGATTCGGCAATTGGATTCCAAGATTGTGGCTGAGCGCAAACTGGATTTTCACGTATATGGATTGGTTACGAATATTAATTTTTTAACCCATGACCAGGAATTGCAGTTGGCCAATCTTTTGGGCTTTAAAACTTTAAAGCAAAATAAAATCTGTAAAGATTTACAAGAGGTTGAAGAGTTTCATGATTATTGGGACAAGAATCGTAATAAACTGCCGTTTGAATGCGATGGCGTCGTGGTAAAGGTAAATGATTTATCTCTGTGGCCAGTGTTGGGCATTGTTGGCAAGGGGCCGCGCTATATGATGGCCTATAAGTTTACGGCTGAACAGGTAACCACGAAGGTGCGCGAGGTGGAGTGGCAAGTGGGACGCACGGGCGTGCTAACACCAGTGGCGATTCTTGATCCGGTGCGCGTGGGCGGAGTAGTAGTGAGTCATTCGACTTTGCATAATATGGATGAGATTAAACGTCTCGGTTTGCAAATTGGCGATACGGTAATTTTGGAAAGAGCGGGTGATGTAATTCCGAAGGTGGTACAGGTGTTGGAGAAATTACGTGATGGCAGTGAACAAGAAATTTTTGCACCGACAAAGTGTCCAATTTGTGGCAGCGTGACCGAACAGGCACTAGGCGAGGTGGCATATAAATGTTTGAATAAGGATTGTTACGCGGTTAACTTGCGTAAATTAACTCATTGGACGAGCAAAGGGGCGATGGACATTGAAGGCTTGGGTCCAAAAGTGGTGGAGCAGTTAGTGAAAGAAAAATTAGTGGGTGATATTGCAGACTTTTATAGTTTGAAAAAAGGTGACTTGTTATCCCTGGAAAGATTTGCAGAGAAATCGGCGGACAATTTAATTGAGGCAATTGAAAAGAAAAAAGACATTGAATTGGCGCGCTTTATTTATGGTCTGGGAATTGGCCACATTGGTGAGGAAACCGCTCTATTGCTTACACAATCAATTTCTAATAATGACCAAAGAATAACAAATCCAGTTGAGCTTTATGGTTATTTTAATGGCCTAAGCTTGGAATCTTTGGAAAAATTAAATGATATTGGTCCGATTGTGGCTAAAAGTATTAAAAATTGGTTTAATGATGAGAAAAATATCGCCTTATTGCATAGATTAGCTAATTATGGTGTAACCATAAAATTGGCTAAAATTGTAGCAAAAAATACAGTGTTCCAGGGTAAAACCGTAGTTTTGACCGGTGGTTTATCCAGTTTGACAAGGGACGAGGCAAAGGGTAAAATAAGACAATTAGGAGGTAAAGTCTCCTCAACTGTCAGTTCCAAGACTGATTTTTTGATTGCCGGAACAGATGCGGGTAGTAAATTGGAAAAAGCTTTAGAATTGGGGCTGAAGATATTAAGTGAAGAAGAATTTTTAAAATTAATATGAAATTAACAAAAGAGGAAATACAACATATTGCCGACTTGGCGCGTTTGGATTTATCCGAGGCGGAGTTTGAAAAATATGGCAGCCAACTGTCAGGTGTTTTGGATTACATTGATCAATTGCAGGAGGTGAATACTGACGACTTAGAGCCGACAGCGCAGGTAACCGGCTTGGAAAATGTTTATCGTAGCGATGAAATAAAAGTCTGGGTGGCTGATGAGCGCTTGGCGGCTTTAAATTTAGCGCCTGAGATTGAAGAAGGGCAAATTAAAGTTAAACGAGTTTTGTAATATGAAATTAAATAAATTAACAATTAAACAGGCACAGGAGAAAATGGAGCAAGGGGAAATTAGCTCGGTTGATATTACTCGGGATTGTTTGGAGCGGATGCGTGAATTGAACGATAAGTTGAATGCGGTTTTAACTTTTTGTGAAGAAGAGGCAATGAAGGAAGCGGAGCTCGCTGATGAGCGTCGGGCTAAAGGCGAAACCGGGCCTTTATTAGGAATACCATACATTGCTAAAGATAATATTTTAACTAAGGGTGTGCGCACCACGGCAGCATCGAAGATCTTGGACAATTATATTGCACCTTACGATGCGACAATTATCAAAAAATTGAGAAAAGCGGGTGCGGTCCTTTTGGGTAAGGCGAATATGGATGAATTTGCGCATGGTGCGAGTGGTGAAAATAGTGCTTATGGCGCAACACACAATCCTTGGGATTTAACGCGTGTAGCCGGTGGTTCATCAAGTGGACCAGCCGCTGTTGTGGCCTCCGATATGTGTTTATTTGCGATGGGTACTGATACAGGTGGATCAGTACGCTGTCCAGCTAGTTTTTGTAATCTCACTGGATTGAAACCAACCTATGGACGCAGTTCTCGTTTTGGTTTAGTGTCGATGACGAGTTCCACTGATGTGCCCGGACCAATTACTAAAGATGTTGCGGATGCGGAAATTGTTCTAAGTGTTATGGAGGGCATTGATGAGCATGATGCTACAACCGTGGATGCGCCGGCAACAAAAATGAGTCAGTCAAATATTAAGCGTAAGAAGATTGGTGTGCCTGAAGAATTTTTTAAAGGCACAGATGAAAAGATTTTGAAAATAGTTAATGACGCGATTGCGAAGTTTAAAGAGCAAGGCGCTGAGATTGTGCCGATTACTTTACCGCACGCAAAATATGGCATCCCGGTTTATTATATTATTACTCCAAGTGAGGTTAGCTCAAACTTAGCGCGCTTTGACGGTATTCGTTACGGTTTTAGTGATGTTGAGGCGAAGAATTTATTAGAAGTTTATAAGCAAAGTCGCGGTAAGGGCTTTGGTCCGGAGGCGAAGCGTCGTATCATGCTCGGCACCTTTGTTTTATCGGCTGGTTATTTTGACGCCTATTATTTAAAGGCGCAGAAGGTGCGAACCAAGATTAAAGATGAGCTTGACCGAGAATTGGAAAAAGTGGATATTATTATTACGCCAACCCAGCCAGATATTGCTTTTAAGATTGGTGATCAATCTGATGATCCTTTGAAGATGTATTTGGAAGATATTTTCTTGTCACCAGCATCTTTGGCTGGTTTACCAGCGATATCAATTCCGGGTGGCTTTGTTGATGAAATGCCCGTGGGGATCCAGTTGATTGGTAAAAGATTTGACGAGACAACCTTGTTTGCTTTTGGTAAAAAATATCAAGAGGTAACAGATTGGCATCAGAAAAAGGCATTAATATAATAAATATTATTTTATGAAAAAACTTAATATCATAAATATATTAGCGATAGCTTGTATTATATTGGTTATAATCGTTGGTGGTCTTTATTTCTTTAATTCAAGGAATTCAAAAAAGCCGGCCGACGTACATATTGTTAATGATGAGGCGCAAAAAAATAAAGACTCAAATAAGGATGCCATCGATAAGGCTAATAAGATGAGCGTGAAAACAGTAAGACCGATTGATGAAAATGATCATCGCAAGGGCGAGTTGGAAGCACCGGTTCAAGTGATTGTTTATAGTGACTTTGAATGTCCTTTTTGTTTGAAGTTTGTAAATAGCCTGAAACAGGTTGAGGAGACTTTTGGTAATAAAGTTGTTATTGCTTTTCGTCATTATCCTTTGCTTTCACATACCGACGCGATTCCAGCAGCAGTAGCAGCTGAATGCGCCGGCGAGCAGGGGAAGTTTTGGGAGATGCATGATCAGTTATTCCAAGATTCTCAGGACAATGCCTTGAGTATTACTAATTACAAACAGAATGCCAAAGAATTGGGCCTGGATCAGGTTAAGTTTAATGAATGCCTAGATACGGAAAAATATAAAAAAGCAATTACATTATCACAGCTTGAGGCAAAAGAATTTGGCGTTAATGGTACCCCGGCTAGTTTTATTAATGGAGAGCCGGTTCCAGGAGCTATTCCTTTTGAGGATTTTACGGATAGTTCTGGAGAGAGTCGCAAGGGATTAAGAAGTCTAATTGAAGAGAAATTGAAGAAATAAAAACGGAAGGGTCGCATAGTGGCCGAGTGCGCTCGCTTGGAAAGCGGGTAAGGTGTCAAAGCCTTCAAGGGTTCAAATCCCTTTCCTTCCGCTATTAAGCAGGTGAACTTATTAAATTAATTATTATATGGATTACCTGTTAAATTTATTACATAAGAATAAGATTTATATTAAGTTTGCTATATCAGGCACGACAGCAACCTTAGCCGAACTGTGGTTATTGTATTTATTGCATGGGGTTTGGAGAATGGGGTTGATACTGTCGTCGACAATAGCATTTGCAGTGGCCTTTTCAATTAGTTTTTCTTTGCAAAAATTTTGGACATTTAGAAATGCGAACATTGAAAAAATTCCCAGACAGTTGTCGATATATTTATTTGTTGGAACAACTAATCTGGTCTTGAATGCGGTAATTGTTCATGAAGCGGTGCGCAAATTCCATATTTATTATTTATTGGCGCAGTTGGTAAGTACAATCTTATTATCGATTTGGAGTTTTTTAATGAATAAATTTGTTATTTTTGAGAAAGAGCATCGAGAAAAAAAATTAAAAAAGAAATTTGGTGAAAGAGATAAACAACGTTTTTTTATTCTAGTCAACGAGGAGGATGTGGTTGATTATAAACCGGCCGAAGACTGTGAGTATCGCGGCATTGTTTTTGGAAAGAAAGATTATAAAATGGAGATACCTAATTTTCGTTTAGTTGTCAGAACTAAAAATAGATTTTTAAATTTTATCAAAATATTTTATCAGACTAGGAAATGGATTCATTGGTCTGACAAGGTAAAATGTTATTGCTTAGGTGAAATTGCTTTGCCAGGGTACGCGGTCGCTAAGTTGGCTGGCAAAAAATTTATTTTGCAAATAAAAGATGAAAATAGACCAAAAGGGTGGTACCGAAAGATTATTAAAGATATGGAAGAAGTGATTTCGTAATAAAAAAAATTATTAATATTTATTATAAAAATTTATGACTAAACAATTAATCGGTTTTATCGGTCAAGGCTGGATTGGTAAAAATTATGCTAATGATTTTGAGGCCAGGGGTTATGAGGTTGTGCGCTATGGTTTAGAAGATCAATATAAGGGCAATCGTGAACTGATTGCAGATTGTGATATCGTTTTCATCGCCGTGCCGACCCCGACAACACCTGAGGGTTTTGATTATTCGATTGTGAGAGATGCGCTAACAGAGGTTGGTTGTGGTAAAACGGCGGTAATTAAATCAACCATCCTGCCAGGAACAACGGAAAATTTGCAAGATACTTTTCCAGATATCTTTGTTTTGCATTCTCCGGAGTTTTTGACAGAAAAAAATGCGGCTTATGATGCTGCTCATCCAACTCGCAATATTATTGGCATGCCGGTTGATAATGATGAATATCGTATGAAAGCCGAAGAAGTTTTGTCGATTTTGCCAGAGGCGCCGCTGAAGTTGATATGCAAGGCCCGTGAAGCAGAAGTAGTTAAATACGGTGCTAACGTTTTTCTTTATATCAAGATTATTTACGCCAATATTTTATATGACTTAACAAAGTCTCTGGAATGTGATTGGGAGCCGGTGCAACAGGCAATCACAGCTGATCCAAGAATCGGTAAAGCGCACATGAGCCCCGTACATGAAACTTTAGGCATATTGGGACGTGGTGCAGGCGGACATTGTTTCCTGAAAGATTATACCGCCTTTAGGCAAATGTATGCTGATTTGGCAAAGGAAGATGTTTTGGGATTGAATATTTTGGAAGCAATCGAATCCAAGAATCTGAGCCTTTTGCTTGGTAGCGGTAAGGACATTGAAGTGGTTAAGGGGGTTTATGGTGACTTCTTGCATAATTATCATAAAGAAGATGATGATTGCGGTTGTGGGCACGATCATTGCTAAAACGATAATAAATCATTAATTATTGTATATGAAGAAAAGAATTAAGTCAGTAGTAACTGGCGGCGCCGGTTTTATTGGTTCGACTTTGGTCGATAGACTAATCGAGCTTGGTCATGAAGTGATTGTGATTGACAATCTGTATTCCGGTATGCGCAGTTATGTTAATGAGACGGCTAAGTTTTATGAAGTTAATATCTGTGATGAGGTAAAAATTAAAGATATTTTTGATAAAGAATCTGAAGATGGGGGGATTGATTTTGTTTTTCATTTAGCGGCGCAGATTGATGTGCGTCTATCAGTGAAAGATCCGGTTTTTGATAATAAAGTTAATGTTTTGGGGTCGTTAAATATCTTAGATAATGCTTATAGTCATGGCGTAAAGAAAGTAATGTTCTCTTCAACTGGTGGCGCTCTTTATGGCGGTGCTGAGGAGATCCCAACTTTGGAAACTTATCCAACTTATCCGTTTTCGCCTTATGGTATTCATAAATTAACTTTTGAAAAATATTTAAGCTATTATTATAAGATTTACGGACAAAATTATACTTCTTTGCGATTTTCCAATGTCTATGGCCCACGTCAATATAAAGGTGGGGAGGCGGGCGTAGTATCCATCTTTATTGATAATGCGGTTAATAGTAAGACAAGTTTTATTAACGGCGACGGTTTACAAACTCGGGATTATGTTTATGTTGATGATGTGGTTAATGCCTTTGTGACAGCAGCGGAATCTGATTATGTAGGTGAGATAAATTTTTCAACGGGCATTGAGAATAATTTATTGGATATTATTGCAGCTATTGAAAAAGCCTTAGGACAAGATGTGTCCAAGGAATTCAAAGTGGCTATGCCAGGAGAAGAGCGACGCAGCTGCCTGGATTACAGCAAGGCGAACAAGATTTTGAATTGGCAGCCAATGATTTATCTTGAAGAGGGAATTGGACGAACGATTGAATGGACTAAGAGTTTGAAGAAATAAACTATAGTAATATATATTTAAAAAGAGGGATGTTAATCCTTCTTTTTTAATTATTAAATTCTTGCTTGTTTGATGTTTTGACACCTATTGACACCCAATGACACTTTGGTATAATAATTGTATATGACAGAAGAAATTAAGCCTAACGGCGTTTATACAACAGAGGAAGTGGAAAAATTGCTCAAAGTGAGCAATAGCACTGTTAAAAGATTATTGAAAAACGGTATTTTAAAGGCAAATAAGGTGGGTAAGCAGTATCGCATTTTAGGTTTGGAAATACTGAAATTAATATCACCAAAAGTAGAAGAAAAGGCGATTGAAGTATACCTTGATGTGAAGAAAAAGGCCATCGATGTTATTAAGGATTGGTAGATTTTAATAAACGCTATAAGGTTCATATAGCATAATATTTCAATTATATGCGATTAAGGGATTATATAATCGGACAAATTTATATATTTATTAGTCTTCCAAAAATAGTGTATTTACGCTTATTGGGTGTTCATGTTCCTTTCCTTGGCGGTGTTCGTATTTTTGGACTACCAAAAATTAATCGTGGTAACTTGATAACAATCGGTAAAAATTCAACAATTGGTCGCCTGACGCGCTTGCAAGGAAAAATTACGATTGGGAAAAATGTCTTCGTGAATGAATTTTGCAGCTTGAATGCCGGTCTTGAAGATGAAATTATTATCGGAGAATATACGAGCCTTGCCCCAGATTGTTATTTGATAACCGGTGATCATGATATTGATAAAAATGTATTAATCAATATAAAGGGGGATGAGGGCGGTCGCAGGGGTAGCATTGTTATTGGTAAAAATTGCTGGATCGGTGCAAAATCAGTTATTCTAAAAAATGTTAATATCGGTGATGGCGTGGTGATTGGTGCTGGCAGTGTTGTGACACGTGATATTCCGCCGTTTGCTGTTGCGGTTGGCAATCCAGCCAGAGTTATTAAGTATCGTAAATAATTATGAGCACTTTAAGGCAATTATTATTTTCCAATCAGGGCAATCGTCAGATTTTTTTAAAGAATTCTTTTTGGCGTTTCGCCGGGGTGCTGCCAAGTAAATTATTGCGCTTTTTTATCATCTTGTTAGCAGCAAAACAGCTTGGGCCAGAATCATTCGGTGTTTATAATTATGCCGTAGCCTTGGTTAGTATGGCCTTTATTGTTTCTGATTGGGGTATTAATATCCTCTTAATTAGAGATTATCAACATTTTGAGGATAAAAATAAGATTGTTACCACCTCATTTGTTGCCAAGATCTCTATTTTATTTATTTCTACAATTGTCGCTCTTGGCATCCTGTTTGTCAGCGGCTCCTCACTAAGCTTGTTTGGTATAGGCGCGATAATTGCGTTAACTTTTTTTGTAGGCCATGTAAAAGAATTATTCTCAGCTATTTTTTTAGCGATGCAAAAGGCTGAATTTGAGGCTAGGGTTTATTTTATCGAAACGATATTATCAATTCCTTTTTTCTATTTTCTTTTTTTTAAAAGCCCCTCTGCGTTTAATTTAGCATTTTTTTATTTATTAGTTTCGACTGCAACGATGGTAGCAAGCTGGTATTTTGCGAGTAAGTGGATAAAGTTCTCGTTTAAAAGTTTTGATAAGACATTGCTAATTGAGTTATTAAAAAATGGCTTTGTATTATCCTTGTTTGGCATCCTCGGGTATATCTTCTTTTCAACGGATCAGTTATTTTTAAAATATTTTCATGGCTATGAGGAGGTTGGTTATTATGCGTTGGCAACAAAGATAGTTTTAACATTACAAATTTTCCCGAGCCTTATTAATTCGGTAGTATTACCGATGCTTTCGCAGCGAATAAACGATAAGCCTAGATTAAAATTTTTGGTGGCACGTGGCTTAGTGGCTTATGCTATTGCTGGCGCTTTGATTTCTTTGGCAATAATTATTCTGATAAAATATTTTATATTTTTTTTCGGAGCGCAATACGCACCATCCGCTTCAATTATCAAATTGCTTTCTCCGATTTTGATATTCATGTTTATGGTTTCATTATTAGACCATGTTCTGATTTCGTTTAACCGCCAGAAGCAGGATTTTTATCTAACTCTTTTAGCGGCAATTGCGAATTTAATTCTGTGCATACTTTTAATCCCTTCTTTTGGTATGTATGGCGCGGTTGGTGCTAGCTTGATTAGTCAAGCATTTAATTTCGTCCTTACGGGCGGATATGTGTTTAAACTTTTAAGACAATAATATGGCTATATTAAAATACACCATAGGCTACATAGACTTAAGAAGCGAGTTGACTGAATTGTTTAAGCGGATTAAGTGTAGAACTGAAATTAGGTATGCTGAAAAAAACAATGTCAGTGTCCAAATTTATTATGGCAATGCCGAAGTGGGAGTTATTGATGAATGTCGTGTCATGCTCAAACAATTACTAAAAAATGAGTATGTACCTTATTCCAAGGGCTATGATCTTTTATTGGCGGATCCAGAAAATTATTTATTAGTGGCTTATCGAAATAATCAAGCTGTATCTTTTGTTTTAATCTTGCCAAAAACTGCAAATTCTTTTTTTGGCAAAGAAAAAACAGCGTTTCTTGGATTGTCGGCAACGGTTCATTCTGAAAAAAAATATTGTCCCAATTATTTACTGATTTGGCAGGCTATTGAGTTTTTAAAAAGCCAAGATTTTATTTTCTTTAATCTAGGATTACTTATTTATTTGAATGCAAGGGATTCAGCACTCGCCAATGTCGCCTTCTTTAAGCAGAAATGGGCTATTAGCCAGACAGAAATTACTGAAAATTGCAGTATGACTAAATATGTCTATTACAGATATTTGAAGCGTTTCAAATTTATTCGCGTAGCACTTTATTTAATTAAAAAAATTATTAATAAATAAAAATATGCAAGAGTATTGGAGTAAAATAGCAAACACCTACGGCTTAGCCAATTACCTTGAGGAAATTATCAGAAATGATGTTGCCTCATTTATTCTTGGCCAATCAAAGCAATCCGGGTCGCGAGTTGTTGAGCTTGGATGTGGTAATGGTCGCATATTAAAAAAAATTTCCGACAAGAATTCTCAGATAGAATTAACTGGCGTCGACACCTCTGAGGAAATGCTTCAAGCGGCACGATTAGAGATTTCCGCATCAAAGCTATCTCTGGAATGTGGTGATGTTTTGGGTTATTTAAAAAAAAATAACTTTCCCAAGTTTGATTTTTTGGTGGTATGCAATACACTTCACAATCTAACCGGAAAAAAAGAGATTGAATCAGTGCTACGTAGCTCTAATAATGTTTTGAAAGATGATGGTTATTTTGTTTTTGATGTGCGAAATTCGTTCAATCCTTTTATCTCAAGAGGTTATAGGAGGAGTAGGGCGCAGGGATATAGTTTTTTTACCTTCTCCTATCTCAAGGCAATCAAAATTTTGAAGCAGCGTGGTTTTGAAATTGTAAAAGTGAGACCTGTTCAATATCAAGATATTAAACAAGCTAATAAGAGTCAGGCGTCTTTTTTTAAAAAAATACTTTATAGTCTATATTTAAAGATTTCTTCTGTATCGTTTTTTTCGCCATACATTTTGATATATGCCAAAAAGACTCGGCAAGATTTTATCTTTATGATTTGGGGCTATCATCAACAGATGCGCACATTGTCCGCTAATGAAAATTATCACTTGCAGGCCTTGAAGGCGGCAAAATTATTGGGATATCAGGTGGGAATATTATCGATTGATGCAAGGGCGGACATTGGAAACGATTTTCACAAAGTTGGTATAGTTAATAATGATATTAAGATGACGGCTTATGCGAATGTGTGGCAATTTTTAAAATATTTATATAAAAATAGGCTATCAGTTATTTATGTTAATACTTTTACCTGGCAGTCATTCTTAGTCCCTTTTATTTGCCGAAAAGCGGTATTCATGGGTCATGACTCGGTTCAGAGAAAAACATTATTAAAGCAGCGAATTGAGAATTTTGTTTTTAAATTTTTTAAAAAAATTCGTGTTATCTCTGATGAGGAAAAAGATTTTTTAGTTAAACAAGGTGTTAACGAGAAGAAGATTGTTGTACTGCCGTTGGCGATTGATGTGCAACATTTTTCCAGAGAGAATATTGATGGCACGAGAGCGGGTTTAATTTTTCTTGGAAATGTGACCCCTGATAAAAATATCAACACCATACTTCGAGCGCTGGCAATTGTTAAAGCAACATTACTCGACATTCGCTTGGATGTGGTGGGTGAGGTGCGTGACCCCGAATTTGATAAACTTATAAAAGAACATGACCTTGCCAATGTTGTAAAAATTCACGGCTTTGTTGCGCATGACCACTTATTGCCATATTTGCAAAAAACAAAAATATATTTAAATTCATCTATCTCCGAGGGGCAGTGTTTGGCGGCTTATGAGGCAGCTCTTTCTGGTAACGCACTTTGTCTGCCTGCAACATTGTCATTTTCCGGCGTATTTAAGGACAAGGCTTTGTTTCATTCTGTATATGACCATGAAAAATTGGCAAAAAATATTTTGTATTATCTTAAAAACGAACAAATAATGCATGAACATAATATGAAATGCAGAGAATTTATTAGTAAAATATATACTCCTGAGTTGATTATGAATAAAACTCAAGAATTATTTAAATTATAATATGTCAAAAATTGCAATATTTGCCCCAGAGATGCATAAGCCATTTATTGAGGGTATTCAGAAAAGCGCTTGGGCTGTAAGCACGGAATTGTCCAAAATTGTTCCCGAGGTGTTAGTCGTTAGTCAGTGTTCATATGGCGAGCCGCTTGAGCCAATCGCTGGCCTTAATATTTTTTATTATTTAAATTCGGGAAAAATAAGATTGATAAAATATTTAACTTGGATTGGTGATGGTTTTCGTGTCCTTAAATTCTTTAAAAAAAATGAAATTGATTTGGTTTTGGTATTTTCGCTAGATTGGTCTTTTTTATTCTCGCTTTGTTGGTTGGTGTTTTTTAATAAGAATATTCGCGTAAGGGTTATGATTTTTTCCACCAGGGAGACGAGTGGAATCGGTGGTTTTTGGATTCGTCTATTTCATGGAAGATTAGATCATATTTTTACCAGAACCTTGTATCTGAAGAATCAATTAATTAAAATGGGAGTTGAGGCAAGTAAAATAACAGTTGCCACTGTTTTACCTAATAAAAAAATATTTTTAGAAAATTTATCCACGGCAAAAGATTTGCCGGTTATTAAAACTATTGCCTACCTTAGTAATCCAGATACTTCAGCTGGAGTTAATATTGTAATTGAATTAGCCCAACGTCTTTCCGACTTAAAAATAATTATCGCGTTGCGGAAATTTTCCGAGCGTGAAGAGGGAGCTGTTCAAAATTTAATAAGCTCTGTGAAAAAAATAGGTATTGAAAATATTGAGTTTAGAAGAAATATCGATAATATGGTAAAATTTTATCAAGAGGTTGATGCTGTTATTATGCCGGCACTGGATGAAAATAATACCATGTCAGCCCCGCTGGTTTTGCTGGAAGCCTTTGTATCAAATACGCCGGTGTTTTTGACTGATTTACCAGTATTTAAAGAATTTGAAAAGCAGGTGTTTTTATATAAAGATGTGCAAGAGTTGCAAGCTCTAATCGAAGTAAATAGCCAGGGAAGTGAATTATTGAATGAAAAAATATCTGAAGCCAAGAAGTACGGAGATAACCTTTTGGATGAAGAAGGTGTGGCAAGTTTGTATATTAATTAATATCAAGTATATGGAAAAATTAATTTTAAATTTTTGGGGCATTAATGTGTGCATTAATTCAAATAATGATGCATTTTTAGATTTTACAAAAAGGTATTTCAAGGGTTTCGAGCTAGTTACTTTGGTAAGTGAGCCGGTAATTGATTTAGTTTTTAATTTTGAAAAAGGCTTTAGATTTAAGGTGGACAGAAAATCAGAATCACTTGATGAATTTTTGGGCGAGAAGGCGGGGATGCAAAAAGGTTCTTATGTTTTTCAGTATCAAGAAGTTGATGCAACGATTAAGTTTGAAGACAGTCTTTGGTCTAGTGAAGTGCGTTTTAAAAAGAATTTATTTAAACATTTTGCGAATTTGCTATTTTTCCGCGGTCTTGATACGCAAAAACATTATTATAGATTTGTAGTCAGGTTAATTATTCAAAACTTAATTTTCATGAAAATAAAACAAGGCCAAAATAAAGAAGTGTTGTCCGGGGCTGCAATTTCTGTTAATAACGAGGCATATGTGTTTTTAGGATTACCAGGGGCTGGCAAAAGCACTCTGATTAAGCAGTTAATGAAAGATAATCCAGGGGCAAAAATACTTACGGAAAACTACGTTGTTATTTCCGGTGACAGAGTTTATTTTTATACGGAAGGCGCGGGCGATAATTGTTTGGATAGTTACTTAATAAAAAAATTATATATTATAAGTCGCGGGGCTGAGGCTGTGATTGAAAAGATTTCCCCCGAGAATGCCTTTTCTCAAATTATTGCCGTGAATAATTATACAGCTGAACTACCAATGCATGGACCATTTGCGGGCTATATATTATATAATCCCACTTTTATGTTTATGTTAGGAAATGAAACTTTGCAAAAATTATTAGAAATTATTCCTGCGTATCGTGCAAGGATTGACAAGGATGCTAATAAATTTATGAAATTATTTTTCAAAAAAGATGAATAAATTTGATTCAACAATCGAAAAAATAATAAACCTGGCCAATGAATTAAAATTGGTTGCGGTTTATTCGGTTGGTGTTAATGACGGGAATGAATTGTCTGACATTGATATACTGATAGTTGCTTCGGAAAAAACCAATATCAACTTGAATGCGCGGTTTTCTTATTTAAGTCCACTAGTTGATGTTCGTCGAATTGTGACCAGGGAGGAGTTTGGCCATCAGTCTCAATATTATTCATATTCGCAAATGGAATTAATATTTGGCGAACAGTTAATGGTAAAAACCACCGAACCGGCAAGCCTAAAGAAGGCTAACTTAGTCAAAATGGCTAGCATGTTTTTTGTGAGTTTTTTGCGCAATTATTATCGGTTAAAACGCGCCCGTGAAAAAAATATTGCAACTATCCTGAAGAATTTAAATGATTTTCGATATGTGGAGTTTTTTGGGTATGCAAACTTTGAAGAAGTAATTCTTTTGAACAAAGACATTGTCGATGCGCGTAATTGTTATCCAGATATTACACTTGCAGAGGTTGAGCTTCTTTTGCGACGGTCGATAGATGTTTCTTGGTCATTAATGGATCGACTTAATAAGGAGCTGAAAAATGAGTTTGAAGTTAATAATCCTCGGTATGTTCATTTTGGGAAAGAACCGACAATTTTTTTACCAGCCGAAACGGCCAATTGTCGTAGGTTAACCGAAGAGGCAGGCACCATGATTAGTGCCGCTAAGATTTTATATATGCCCCTAGGATTTCAGTTTATTTTCTCTGATGATAAATATGTAAAAAAATATCGTCTATTAAATTTTTCTCAAAATAAATTTGGCGTTGGACTGGCAATAAAAACAATATTAAAACAGGTGATTACTTTATTACTATATTGGAAATTTATTTTGTCTGATATTTATGAGGTCTTTTCCAGTAATGAGGCTTATAGTGTAAAAAGATCATTGATGGTTTATGACGGTAAGCATTATTTAATGCCAGCTGAACAAGAATGTTTTACACAAATTCATTTATCTCCTGATGCAAAAATTCTTGATATAGGGTGTGGTGCCGGAAGAACAACTATTTTTTTAGCGAAAGATGGTTATAAAAATATTTTGGGCATTGACGTTGTTGACGGTTTAATAAATCGCGCTAAAAATTTTGACAAGGGAAAATATGTTGATTATTTTAAAGTTTTGAATGTATTAGATTTGGATACTGATGAAAATATTCAGGATAGGTCACTAGACTGTGCCTTTTTTTCCTATAATGGACTAGACTATTTATATCCGTTATCTGAAAGAAGACGAGCGCTTGATCAGATATATAAAAAATTAAAGCCAGGCGGATATTTTATTTTTTCTTCCCACAACAGTCTTTGTGTTAACCGCCGGTATTTACTCATTTCGTGGAAAAACATAATTGGCTTATTAAAATCAAATTCTTATAGATTGGTTGATCAAAGTTTTGGAAAATTATTAACATATTTTGCATCACCAAAGATGATAGATGGGGAATTGCGTCAAATTGGTTTTGAAAAAATAGCAATTATTCCAAACGTAAAAAATATTTTTCCATTTCGCGATCCCTTTCCTTATTATATATATCAAAAAAAATGACAAATACTAAAAAAATTAAATACATGATTAATTCTTTCTTTTTTCAAAAGCAGCTCTTTGAGCGCTACCTTGATAAGGAATTTGACTTTGATTTTACGCCTCGTGTAACCAATGTCCGTCTACCCGCTTTTTTATACGTTCCCTTGAATATGGCGACTATTTGGTTTTATTATTTTTTTGGAAAAATGAAAAATTATGGTATTATACATCTAAATAGGGCTGAAGCCTTCTTGTTATTTAAAAAAATTCCTGGGCAAATTTCCATATTTGAAATCCATGGTTTTGACATCGGGGTTTGTGGCGAACTTTATCTGAAAGATTTACATAGTCCGACCAAGCAACGCCTTGGTTTATTTTTGGATAAATTAATTGAAAATAAGATTAAGAAAAATATTCAATTAGCCGATATTTTTTATTGTTCGACTCCGGACTTAGTGGAACCGATTACAAAGTGGTGTGGTAGAAAGCCAACTTGGTTACCAAATCCGATTGATACTTCTTTGTTTGTGCCAGAGGGTGGAGTAATTAAATTGGAAGGTGAGCCGGCATGCTTCTTGGCTGCACGTTTGCATGGTGACAAAAAACCAGAAGTAGCAATTGATATTTTTGAAAATACAATAAAAAAACATTTCTCCAAGGCTACGCTTCACTTGATCGCATCAGGAGAGTTAACAGATTTATACAAACGGAAGCTGAATGATTCTAAGACTTATTTTTGGCATGGCTATATGAGCAAGGAGGAACTCGCTGCTAAATTGCGAGGTGCGGATTTAGTTTTTGGTGATTTTAGCATTGGCGCCCTGAGCCTTTTGCCAATGCAAGTTATGGCATTAAGGAGACCGCTTGTCAGTTTTGATAATTATGAAACGCTCAAAACTAGTGTGGCGGAGATGCCAGGTTTAGCGATAAAATTGCTAACTGATGATAAATTTAAAAATGATATAGTGGAAAAAAATTATCAGTATATCTTAAATAATCATGACAGCGAGTCAGTTGCCAAGATTCATTATAATAATTTATTAAATTTTAAAAAAATATGAAAATTACAGATGATAATAAAATAATGGATAGAATTTTAGCAATTGGTCCGCATCCGGACGATATTGAGCTTGGATGCTTTGGGACGCTTGCAAAGTATCATGCGAATGGTAGTAAAATCGGTTTTGTGGTTTTAAGTTTTGGTGGTGCAAAAAGTAAGGAGAATAAGAGAAAAAAAGAGGCAATTGCGTCAGCTAAGTTATTGTCAGCCAAAACATATTTTGGCGAATTGCCAGATACCAAAATATCAGATGGCGTTACAACTATCAGTATTATCGAAAAGGCGATTAATGATTTTAAACCTACATTAGTTATCGTGAATTCCACCAATGACACGCACCAGGATCATCGTAATGCGTCTAGGGCGGCAATATCGGCAGCGCGCTTTGTTCCGGCCGTTCTTTTTTACCAAACGCCATCGTCAACGCGTGATTTTAATCCAAAATTTTTTGTTGATATTAGTAATCACATAGATATTAAAATGCAAGCCGTGCAACTGCATGTGTCACAGGGCGAGAATGTTTATATGGCCGACCGTGCTATCAAGGGCTTGGCTGAATTTTTGGGATTTCAGATTTACCAAGGCGGAAAACACTACGAGGGTTTTGAAATTCATCAACTTATTGTTTAATATGATTTGCACAATCCATCAACCAAATTTTTTACCATACTTGGGCTTTTTTAATAAATTCAAACAGGCCGATGTTTTTGTGTTATACGATACGGCTCAATACAGCAAGAATGATTATCACAACCGAAATCAAATTAAAGTCGGTGATCAGGGTGCCTGGATAACCATTCCCGTTTCGATTCACCTGGGTGATTTAATTCTCGAGGCAAAAATCGCCAATCGTGATTTTGTAAAAAAACACCTTGGCTTAATCCAGCAAACATATCGCAAGGCACCTTTTTTCAAGGAAATCTACGCTGATTTGGAAAAAATTTATTTGGATGAAAATTTGGCAAAATTGACGGATATAAATACCGCGTTATTGAAAATGATTTTTAAAAAGTTTGATCCTGCAAAAAAAATCATATCAAGTAGTGAGCTTTCTATTGATAGAGCCAAAAAAAGTACTGATGGAATAATTGAAATTTGTCGCTCAGTTGGTTGCGACACTTATATTAGTGGTGGCGGTGCTCGCAGTTATTTAGATGAGGCACGCTGTGAAAAAGAGGGTTTAAAAATTATTTGGCAAAAATTTAATCATCCAGTCTATACGCAATTTGGTAAAGAGTTTGTGCCTAACCTTTCTATAATTGACGGTCTATTTCATTTGGGATATGAGAATTTATATAAATTAATTTAAAAAAAATATTATGAAAAATTATTTAGTTTCATTAATGAAAAAGATTATTATTGGTTTATTTAATTCTCTTAAAAAGAGGGGTAAGATTTCATCTATTTTAACTGGGGAATTGCGGGGTCATAAATGGGATTATTTTTCGTCAGCTCCTTCCTTTTATTTCGGCAGCTTTGAAAAGAAAAAGGTAAAACTTTTTATTTCAAGCGTTGTGGATGCCAAAGTTGTTTTTGATATCGGATCTAATGTTGGATATTATTCTCTTTTGGCGAATAAATATATGAAGGAGGGCAAGGTTTTTGCATTTGAGCCGTCACGTCGAAATGTCGAATTTTTAAAAAAACATATGTCACTGAATAACGCCGACAAGGTGGAAGTTGTAGATAGCGCCATAAGTGATGTTAGTGGAGAGGTTTTTCTTCAAGAGAATGAACTAGGCGTACTTGATACTATCAGTAGCAAGGAGGGGACTTATAATGTTAGCGCTATTAGTATCGATGATTTTTGTGAAAGTAAAAATCTTTATCCCGATGTTATTAAATTGGATGTTGAGGGTGCGGAAATGTTGGCTTTTAATGGTGCCAAAAAAACCTTAGCGTCAAAACGTCCGGTTGTGTTCTTGTCAACGCACAGTGATGAGTTAGAGGTACAATGCAAGGCGTTTCTTGAAGGCCTTGGCTATTCCTTGACGTTGATTGAACCAACGGAATATTTAGCAAAATGTTAATTCAGCTTTCTCTCCAAAAAAAAGGAGCTGGTGTAATCGATTCTTTTGAGTTGTCGTCAGCCCTGGTTGACTTGGAAATTAAACATAGTGTTTTTTTAAGTCGAGAGAATGAGTTGGCTGACAAATGGAACAAGGAAGAGTCTATTTATCGGTCAATTGTCTGGTGTGATACTTATAAATCAACCGTTGGCGATTTTGTGAAGTGGACTTTTTTGGCTTCACGTTGGTTTTTTGTTATTAGGCAGATAAACTATTTGAAGGCTAAAAATATAGTAGCGACTCATTTTCATCCCTGGTTGTTTTTTGTCGTATTAGCAAAAAGAATAATTGGGTTTAATTTTATTTATGTGGTACATGAAAATCCTTTTTTACCGAAAGAGAGAGATAATTACATTATGGTGTTCTTACAAAAATTTATTCTTAAACATGCAGACAAGATTATAGTTCACAGTGAGTTTATGAAAAAAAATCTTCAGGAATTTTTTCCAGAAGATAGAGTTAAACATTTACCACTAGGGTCTTATCAATTTTACAATCGTCGAACACCGATTAAATATCCGCCCGCTGGCGTTACTTTTTTATTTCTAGGAAGAATCGAGAAATACAAGGGACTTGAAGTTTTACTTGAAGCCTTTACGGGGGTAAAGAAACAATTTAGCGATGCGAAGCTTATTGTTGCCGGACAAGGGAATATCAACACGGAACAAATTAAGGCCATGAATACCTTGGGGGTTGAGATTTATAACCAATGGTTGACAGACGAGCAAATTATGAATTTTTTGAACAAGGCAGATGTTATGGTGTTACCATACACAAAAGCTAGCCAGTCTGGCGTCGTAAGTATGTCCCTCGGATTTGGTTTACCAATAATTGTTTCCAGCCTTACTGGTTTAGCAGAACAGGTAATAGAGGGTGATAATGGTTTATTGGCTAAACCAGGAGATGGGGACAGTCTTTTAGAGAAGATGGTTTATTTATGTGCCAATCCTTCTAGAATTGAGGAGATGGGCAAACGCGCTAAATTTTATGGCGACAATGTTTTTACTTGGAAAAAGGTGGCAGAGGGTTTGGTTGAATTTATGTCCTAAGATTGACTTATATTAATTTTAAAAAAGTTTCTTCATCATCAAGGTTATAAAGTTGATTGTCGGATAATATTTCTTTATTGCCACCAACATTGCTGGCAAGAATTTTTGTTTCAGCAATAAGTGCTCCAAGTAAAACCATCGGCATTCCTTCGTATTTAGATGGCAAGACAAACAAATCAAAAGCTTTTAGATAATCCATAGCGTTTTTAAATTCTCCAGGTAGAAAAAAAATATCAGATAACTCAAATTTATTTATTAACTTTTCATATTTTTCTCTTTCTGGCCCCTCGCCAAAAATTATGCAAACCGCGTTTGGCTTTAATTTTAATATTTTGGGAAAAATGTTAATTAAAAATTCGTAATTTTTTGGATAGGCCAGTCTGCCAATTGAGCCGATAATAAATTTGTTATCAAGATTTGTAATTTTGTATTCCGTGGCCATACTTCTTCGCGCTTCTTCGCGCGGAAGTAATTTTAATTCGTTTTCATCAATCCAGTTGTAGATTACTGTTCCATTTTTTACTAATTTGATTTTTTTGGCCGTCTCTAGATTGTAATTACAAACAAATATATTCTCATCGATAAAAAGTAGAAATAATTTAAAATAAACCCAAAAAATAATCCTTTTTAAGGTATTGGTTTCATAGTTTGGATCGAGAACGGAAAGACCGTGAAAAGTAAAAATAGTTTTTGGTGATTTTTTGTTGCTAATTTTAACGCCTATGGCTCCAGGCAGTGTATTGGAGCTGTGGAAATGAACTAGGTCAAAATTATTATTGCTTAGATATTTTTTTATTTCCCAAACAAAAAATAATACAAAGAGGGGATTATAACTCCTTTTTAAATAAGCGAAATTTTTATACGCAATATTTGATTTTTGGAGCTCATTTCTTAGGGACTCACCGTCGCCCCAGCCGACAACTACGTCGTGTCCTTCTTTTTTTTGTTGACGCGCTAAATTAAGCACCACTTGCTGTGCTCCGCCAATTTCTCCCTTTGTTATAATGTATAATATCTTCATATTTAAAGTATAACATAATTAAAATAAAAAAAATATTGTTTGACATTAGCTTTTTTTTTGCTATAATTTAACTATAAACTTATAAAAGAGCGAGAGTTAAATCGCTTTTTGTCTATTATTATTCATTTTATTTTAAAATAAAAATTTGTTGTTTGTTTTAGAGTAGTAGTTAAAAGTATGAGTCAAAAGATGTATTTAAAGATTTTACAGATTGGCGTTTACGTGTCGTTGTTTTTCGTTTTTTTCGTTTTTAAGAATCTTTTATTCCCTTATATTACTTCCAAGCAAATTCCTTTTAATATTTTAATGGAAGTTTTATTTATTATTTTGGTAGCCTTTGTTGTGAAATATCCGCAGTATCGCCCCAAGAAGTCATATATCACTTTCGGCATGATGGCCTTTTTCTCTATAATGATAATCTCATCTTTTACCGGAGTTGATTATAATTTAAGCATGTTCGGCGATGTTGAGAGAATGTTGGGTGCTTTTCATATTTTACATTTTTTCATTCTTTATTTAGTTATTATTACAGCCTTTAAGTCGTGGACTGATTGGAAGTGGTTATATGTAACATCTTTGGTGATTGCTGTCTTGGTCAGTCTTAACGGACTTGGGGAGGGCGCGCAGGCTTATAGCTATATCGGTAACACTGCTTATGTTAGTGGCTATTTAATTTTTAATATTTATTTCACTATTCTTTTATTTATAAAAGAAAAAAAAGACAACAGTTTACGCTGGTTGTATTTGTTGCCGAATTTGATTTTTTATTTTGAATTTGTGAAATTGCAAACCACTGGCGCGCTTGTTGGTTTGGGTGTTAGTTTTATGTTGATGGCATTTCTTTATGGCGTCATGTATAAAAATAAAAAAATACGTATTGCTACTTTTTCAATTCTGGTTTTTCTTATTGCTTTAACAGCTTTTGTCTTTTTGAACAGGAATAGTGATTTTGTTAAAAACACGCCACCATTTAGTAATATCAGTGCAATTAGTACTCAAAAGGCGACTTTTCAAACTCGCCTTATTTCATGGAGGGGCGGAATCAAGGATTTAAGAAACCATCCGTTCTTGGGCGTTGGTCATGGTAATTATGCTTATATTTTTGATAAATATTTTGATCCGGCCTTTTATGATATTACAAGAGGTGATACTTATTTTGATCGAGCCCATAATAATATAATCGATATTGTGTCCACTACTGGCTTCTTAGGTCTTTTGACGTATTTATCTATTTTTGTAGCCCTTGCTTATTATTTAATAAGAGGGTATCGAAAAGATTATATTGATTTGCATGAGTTTATTATTTTAACCTCTCTTTTTGTTGGTTACTTTATTCAAAATCTAGCCGTATTTGATTCTTTTCCAACTTATCAAATGTTAATGATTTCTTTGGGCTATGTTTATTGGTTAAATAAAAAAGGTGAAGATGTGGAAAATGGTGTAAGTGATATTGATGGTGGAGACACAACTTTTGACAATAAGGAGATTTATGCCTTGTTGATTTCTGGGATTATTATGTTGACAATTGCTTATCAATATAATGTTAAACCCTGGAAGATGTTGGTTGGTACTATTGATGGCCAGAAGGTGGCTAAAAACCCCGAGTTATTAATTGCGGCATACAAGAAGGCCTTGAGCTATGACACTGTTCTTGATCGTGATAGTCGAACAAGTTTGATTCGAATGTTTTCAGACCCTAATAGTTTAACTGGCTTGACTGTTGAAAAAAAGAAAGAGTATATGGATTATATAATTAGTTTGGCTGAGAAGAATGTTGCTTACAATACCCATGATAGTTTGAATCAAATGGCCTTGGCGCAGGTTTTAAATACTGCCGCCAGTATTTATCAGATTGGATCAGAGAGTTTTATGTTTTATTCTAGTCGAGCCTTGGAAGCAATTAATAAATCAATTGAGGCAACACCAGGACGAGTGCCGGTTTATTATCAGAAGGCGCAGGTTTATATGACACAAGGAGAAACAGATAAGGCTCTCGAAACTTTGCGCTATGCCTATGATTTACATCCCTCTTATTATGACTCATCTTGTTATCTTGGTAAAACTTTAATTTATTTAAAAAAGGAAACAGAGGGTTATAGATACTTGGATGAATGTGTGCAATCTGCCGGTGGCGCCGATTTATTGTCACCAGTTGGATATGTAAGAAGTTTAGTTAAGCGATATGTTGATAAAAATGACTGGGAAAGTGTTGAAAAATTAGCTAAAAGAATTGTCACACTTGAGCCAACGTCGGCGAATTGGATAAATCTAGCCAAGCTTTATGCGCAGAGGGGCGAAAAAGACAAGGCTATCGAGGCCGTTGGTGCGGCGGTTAAACTTGACCCAGGGATCGAACAGTACGCAAAAGAATTTTTGGACAATTTGAAATAATAACAAAAATAATCTTGTATATAAAAATACCCAGCACGTAAAAATGCTGGGTATTTAAAATGTGGGGCTTGGGTTTACATTCCACCCTTGCTAAAAACAGTTGCGATTGTTTTGAGAATAATAGACAGGTCAAGATAGATTGACCTGTTTTTTATATAATAGAGGTCGTATTGTAATTTTTTTAAAGTGTCTTCCTTGGAAGGTGAATGATATTCTCCAGATATTTGGTCAGAGCCGGTTAGTCCCGGTTTGACCAACATTCTTTCTTCGTAAAAGGGAATTTCTTTTTTTAGTTCTGCGATATATTCGGGTCTTTCTGGGCGTGGCCCTACCAAACTCATGTCACCTAAGAGAATGTTGATAAGTTGCGGTAATTCATCAAGTCTGGTTTTGCGCAAGAAATTTCCAAATCTGGTAATACGTTTGTCATTACCAATAGTTGGGGAGTAGTTGTTGTTATTAACTGTCATAGTGCGAAACTTGATAACCGAAAAGTTTTTGTTATTTTTACCGGTTCTTTCTTGGACGAAAAAAACGGGGCCAAGGCTTCCTTTTTTAATTATTAAAGCAATAATAAACCAAAAGGGAAAAGAGACGGCGATAATTGTGGAGGAGAACATGATATCATAAATTCTTTTTACCGTATCAAACCATTTCTTACTACCTTCGCTTAAATTTTCTAAAAACCACATTTGGCTAATGGCCTCAATCGGAATTTTGCCAGTTATGTGTTCGTAAAATTTTGGCAGATTAATGATATTAATTTTTAAGGTCAATGAGGAGAATAGTTGGTGTCTTAAGTTTGGTGAGCTGTCTATATTGGAGGCTAGAATAACAGTGGAGATGTGGCTTTCTTGAATGATTTTTTTGATATCTATGTTGTCAATTTCTTCTTTCTTGATTACAAAAGAAACGGCAAAGCCTAACTGCGGTCTTTCTTTGATAATTTTTATTAATTCCTTAACTTGCTCGTTGTATCCCAAAAAACCGATATTATTTTTAGGTAAATAAGAACTGAGTAATAAATTATATAGACGACGCCATAGAATAAAGATAATCGAAAAGATAATAGTAAAAATGGCTAAATTAGTTTTTGGAGAAATTGAAACATTGGCATTGAGGTAGAAATACAGGATGGACATGAGAGCGGAAATACCAACGGCGCGTAGGGCGCGCAGAGTAAAATTTTGGGTGTTAATCGTGATGTTTAAATTGTACAGATTGGAAATATAAAAAATAATAATCCATAAAATAAAGATGGTGCTAAAAAACCAAACATGACCATCCCATTCATTTGAAATATTCTCTTGGTATCTTATTAACAAGGTTGAATACAGCGAAAAATATAAGACAAATATATCCCCAAATAATAATATTGTTTTTTTGATTTTATGCGGCATTTGCTTAAAAGTTTTATAATCTTAATTTTATTATTTAAAAATTTACATTTTTTTGTATAGTCGAGGGTTGATGTCCCTTGACTGTAAAATAGCATTGATTTTATAATATTTCAAGTTTTTGTATTTTTGTGTTATAATTTTATTGTTAAGAAGTTTCTTTATTTTTATTTTAATAATTATATTTTGCATAATGATTTATGAAGTAAATAACTCATTAACGCCATAATATGAATTCAAAAAAAAATTCTAACAACTCAATTAAGTCTAAGACTTTTAGAAAACGAGTGAGCCGGGCGACTAAGGCTGCAGGCTCTTCGCCTGATACTATTAGTTATATAGGTGAGGAAAGATCTGAGGCTATACGCATGAAAATTATGAATTACGACAAGGTCGGTTTTTCGGAACACGCTCTTGGCAGGGTTCGTGATATTGCAAAATACTCCAAAAAAAGTAATACTAATTGGATTAATGTCAGTGGTATTCATGATGTTGAGATTTTGAAAGAAATCGGACAGATGTTTGAAATTCACCCTTTGACACTGGAGGATATTGCTAATTCAACACAGCGACCAAAAATTGAAGATCATAAAAAATATTTATTTATTGTCCTAAAGGTTGCCTATATTGATGAAGCTAGTGGCAATGTAAATATTGAACAAGTTAGCATTGTGGCAAATAAAAAAAATATTATTACTTTTCAAGAAGGTGATGATGATATTTTTGAAACTTTGTATGCGCGAATCAGGAAAAAGGGTGAAGCAATTCGTAATCTTAAGACTGATTTTTTAATTTATGCGATTATTGATTCCGTTATTGATCATTATTTTGTCGTCTTGGAAAAATACGAGGATAATATTGAACGAATTGAAGATTTGTTAATAAAAGAAGCTAAACAGTCAACTTTAAATGAGATTTATAGCACTAAGCGGGAATTGGCAGTTTTGCGAAAATCAATCTGGCCATCACGGGATGTTATTAATAATTTGTTAAGAGAGAATTATCAATTAATAACTCCATCAGTTGAGATGTATTTTAAGGACGTCTACGATCACGTCATTCAGATTATAGAAACAGTAGAGGCGATGCGAGATATTTCAACCGGTATGTTGGATTTATATTTGTCCAGTGTTAGCAACAAGATGAACGAGATAATGAAAATATTAACAATGTTTTCAGCAGTTTTTATACCGCTCACTTTCATTGTGGGTGTTTACGGCATGAATTTTAAACACATGCCAGAGCTGGAAACACAGTGGGGATATTTTATTGTTTGGGGTATTATTATAACAGTGGCTTCAAGTCTGTTTATTTTCTTTAAAAGAAAGAGGTGGATGTGATATTTATTATTTAATAATTTTTTATGCCAATTATTGATATCGTTTTTATAGTAATTTTGTCAGGCTTTGTTTTTTATGGCCTCTTTTTTGGCTTGATTCGCGCTATTGGCGTCTTGTTAGGGATTTTTATTGGCGCCTGGGTGGCGAGTCATTTTTATCTTTTGCTATTTTCTTATATTGAAAAAATGTTGCACGGCTGGACCAATGTTGGTAAGGTGGGTGCATTTTTATTTATTTTTTCACTGGTGCAAAAATTAGTGATGATTTCGGTGTCGTTATTAGATAAGATATTCGGTTTTATTTCGATAATCCCTTTTTTAAAAACAATTAATAAATTGGCCGGAGCGGCCTTGGGTCTCTTGGAAGGTTCATTGGCGATTGGTTTGATAATTTTTGTGACCGCGCGTTATTCTATTGTTGATCACTGGGTTGGTCATTGGTTGTTGGCTTCAAAATTGGCCCCATATTTTTTGAAAATCGCTAAAATTGTTTTACCGTTTTTGCCGGAATTTTTAAAACAAATTAAATCAATAATTTAAATTTTAATTGAATGGATTTACCGTATTACTTTAAACTAGCTATAGATAGAAAAGCCTCTGACCTGCACCTTGTTGAAGGTAGCGTGCCGTCTTTGCGTATTTTTGGTGAATTAACCAGACTGGAAGAGCCGGAGATACCCTTTGGCGAGCTTAAATATGCCGTCTTTAATAGTTTGGACAAGACAACTCTAGAAAGATTTAAGAGAAAAAAGGATTTAGATTTATCTTTGGAATTTTTTGGTTGCCGTTTTAGAATTAATTTGCACTATCAAGAGGGAAAAATCGGTTTGTCTGCTCGCTTGGTGCCGAATGTTATTCCGACTGCCAAAGAAATCGGTCTTAATGAAACTATTTACTCATTTACGCATTTTCGTGATGGTTTGATTTTGGTAACTGGTCCGACGGGTATGGGTAAATCAACAACTTTAGCGGTTATGATTGATTTGATTAACGCTGAAAGACGTTCTCATATTCTAACCATCGAAGATCCGATTGAATTTAATTTTCATGACAAGCAAAGCATAGTTGAACAAAGACAGATTGGCCGTGATACGGAAAGTTTTGCCTCGGCGCTCAAGTATGCCTTGCGTCAAGATCCGAATGTAATCATGGTGGGGGAATTGCGCGACCTCGAAACAATTTCAGCGGCACTGACGGCAGCTAAAACTGGACATCTTGTTTTGGCAACCTTGCACACTTCGACAGCAGCAGAAACCATCGAAAGAATTATTGATTTTTTTCCAGTTGATAATCAGAATCAGATTGCTCATCAATTGGCGTCAGTTTTGCGAGCGGTTATTGCCCAACAGCTTTTGCCAGGGAAGAACGGTGGCATGGCCGCAGCTAGAGAGATAATGACAAACAATGCGGCAATTTCCAATATTATTAGAACCGGAAAATACGAACAACTTTTCAACGCCATTCAAAATGGTTCGCAAGAAGGCATGATTACCATGAATAAAGCTATTGATAATTTATATCACGCCGGTCAGATTACCGAGGAGACGGCCAGAAATAGAAAAAGAGATTTAGAAACTCAAATCGTTTATTACTAAAAAATATGAAAAAAATAATTTTAAACAAAGCTAATATTTTATTACTCTTATTAGTGGTCACCTTAGTTTTACTCATGGTTGCCATTTTGAGATTAAAAGTAACCTCAGTCAAGGAGGGTAGTTCTCAGAATAATGCTGTGGAAAAAATAACAATTAACAAGGAGGAGTATAAAAAAAATATCTTTAATGTTTTGGATGAATATGAACAGGTGATTACGGCAGCCGATATTTATGATACCTCCGCGAGACCAAGTTTTGGCAGTGATGATCTTATTTTTCAACAAATAGATGATTTAAAAAATAAGATTGTCGGCCTTAAGGCGCCATCAATGGAATATAAAGATTTGCACATGAATTTAGTGCTGTCCTTATTGTCGATAAAAGATTATTTGGAAGCGCCGGCGAGTCAGAAGAATGTAGTCTGCATTGATTATGTTAAAAAGGTTAAAAAAAGCCGGGAATTATTATTGGACTAGATATGAGAAAGCGAAGCGGAAAATATAATTTTGGCAAAATATTTTTTCATCCTATTTTCATAGGTATGATTGGTTTTTTTATTTTGGTCTATATTACGATTCCAATTGTTCGCAATGCTCAAAAGCAAAAAAGAATAAATAATGAGATAAAGGATTTGGAAAAAGAGGTTGCCAGACTTGATGGTAATAATACTGATTTAAAAAAAATGATCAATTATTTAAACTCTGATCAATTTGTCTTGGAACAAGCACGTTTGAATTTAAATTACAGAAAAGACAACGAAGGGGTGGTGGTTATTAAGAATGCGTTAGATAAAAAAGATGATAGCGGAGATAGCAGGGGGGTTTTTAATATTAATGAAGAGAAAAAAGAGAAAAATATTTTCAAGGACTCGAATATTTATAGATGGTGGCAGTTTTTTGCTAAAAGTTAATAATAAATTATGAATAATGTTGATGGCGTTCAAAAAATGTCACCCGATGAGATAAAAAAGAAGCGTGAGATAATCCTAGGCATGCTTGGCGAGGATTTTAACGCACCAAAATCAACCAATAAAAAAGTTGATGGTATTTTGTTTGAAAAAAAAATACCGCAGAGTGGAATTACCAAGGAGGTAGTTGCGGAAGCGGAAAAAAAGCATGCCGAAGAACAGAAAAAGGAATGGCAGGAAGAGCTTAAGAAAAATACATTGGTCGGTAAAAATATTTTAGAAGAACTGATTGTTGATAAAAAAAAGATACAATCAGAAAAAGGCAGTTTTGCCGAGATCGAACCAGAAAAGGAAATTATTAAAAAACAGCCTGTAAAAAAAGAAGTTACGTTCACTAAGAGAAAGGTGAATTCAAATAAGGTTCTCAATAAAACAAGTACAAAAATAAGACATCATGTCGTTGCTAGAATTAAGCATAGTAAAACATTTTTTTCTTTTACCACTATTCGCGTAAAGGAAATGCTTGAAATTTTTTCTTTTGTTTCGTTGGTGGCAATTTTGGCGCTTAGTGTTATTTATCTTTCTTTATTTTTATTAATCGTTAATTATGGAGTTGATAATCGCGTCTTTCGTTTTTTGGATAGATGTTTGCCTGTGCCGGCTATAATTGTTGATAATCGTCTTGTTGATTATTATGATTATATTGATTTGAAAAATAAGCTGAATGGCGACGGCGTCGGGGCGAAAAAGGAATTAATTAAAAATGTGATTACGAGGAAATTTTTTCGAAAATATGGAGCTGGTGATGTTGTTGCCAATGAAGTAATAAACAGCACTGGCTTAAATAGGATTAGAAAAATAAAAACATTAATTAATAAAGGGGGAGACTTTGATCAAATTGCTGGAAAATACGGAGACAAAAGAGAATTAATTAGTTTGGGATCTGATGATTTTTCTAAATATGAATACGGTGATAAGATCAAGGCACTCAATATGGGCGAGGTGAGTGATGTTATTTTTGATCAAAATGGTTATTATCTTTTTAAGTGCTACGAAAAAAATGACAGCAGCACCAGTCTCAGTTATATTTTTGTTCAAGCCAAAAATTTCGACGAGTATGTCGACGAAGCGGCTAAAAATATCTATTATGTGAGTTTTGTTGATTAGGTGAGCCCGCGGCCGGAATCGAACCGGCGACCTCTGCGTTACGAGTGCATTGCTCTACCAACTGAGCTACGTAGGCATCGTGCATAGTGCACATTTTTAAATATACCTATAATTGCGAATAATTTCAAGTCTTTGCGTTCCTTATATTTTATGTTATAATAAAGCAATTAGAATAAACTACATAATTATGACAAAAAGGATATTTTTAGTGGGAGGAATTTTTTTATTTTTAGCTTTTTCGACTGTATCAGCTGACAATGTTTTGAATGAGAATAATTTTAACATCAATTTAGATCACGCGACCATCCAGAAGGGATACACCGTGACTGCTTTTGCGGATAGAATAAAATTATCCCTAGTTCCTGGTATTTTGGCGTCTTCTACAGATGTTGAAGTTCTTAACTTGAGCAATGAGCCAATCGCCACTTCGTCTGAATTTGAGAAGATTAGCGATATTTATCAATTTGAATTTAAAAATAAACAAGCTTACGACAATCACAAGCCATTTTATATTCAATTAAGCTATGATCAGTCTGATAATCGTCGCAAGGGAGTGTTCTTTTTTGATAAAACAGTTAATATTTGGCGACCATTGCCGACTTCTGATTTTCCAGCTGAAAACTTTGTTCGATCATTGATTCATTTGCCCTATGCTAGAATTGCAGTTTTTGCCTATCCCGGGACAATGACCGTGGGCAAGACTTCTTGGTATAGCCACAAGGGCGGTAATTTCGCGGCCTCACCTGATTTTCCGATTGGTTCAAAGCTAAGAGTTAAAAGTCTTAATAGTAATAAATTTGTTGACGTGATTGTTAACGACTTTGGTCCTGATCGTAAAGTGCATCCTGAGCGAGTCATTGATTTAGACAAGGTCGCCTTTCAAGCGTTGGCACCCTTGGGAGCCGGTGTTATCGATGTGTCTATTGAGCCATTGTATATTGCGCCTGAAGGCGGGAAAGTTTTAGGAGTTATTGTAATGGAAAAGGTATTTGATAGTAAGGAAGTGGTAAAAAAAACAGAAGTAAAAGTTGTACCGAAAATTGATTTGACGGAAAAAATTAACATGAATTTAAGGGTGAAGTCGGCGATTGCGGTTAATGAAAATACAGGCAATGTTATTTGGGAAAAAGATGCCAACTCGGTTTTGCCCCTGGCAAGCCTTACTAAATTAGTTTCTATGAAGGTGTTTTTGGACACTAAGCCTGATTTAAAAAAAGTCGTTTCTTATTCCAGGCAAGATGAAAGATATAATCAGTCATATGTTGATGATGGTGGCGCGATTGCGAAGTTAAAAGTGGCCGATGGTGAAACAATGACAATTGAGGATTTGTTATATTCTTCCTTGGTCGGATCGGCAAACAACGCGGTTGAAAGTTTAGTTCGCGTTTCTGGTCTTGATCGAGATGTCTTTATTGATAGAATGAATAAGTATGTAAAAAGCATTGGTGCAAATTCATCATATTTTATCGAGCCAACTGGATTGGCGCCACAGAACGTTAGTTCCGTTCAGGATTACGTGGTTATTACCAAGGCGGTAATGAAAAATGCCACGATTAAGAAGGTGAGTACCGCAACTAGTTACGAATTCTTTACAAAAAACACTAAGAAATATCATCGTTTAGTAAACACTAATAGATTGGTCACTGGTAATAAATATGACATTACCGGTTCAAAGACTGGTTATTTGGTGGAGGCGGGCTACTGTTTAATGAGTCGAGTGAGTTATAATGGCGACAGTGTTATCGTGGTCACGTTTGGTGCCGAGGATAGAAGTACTAGTTTTTATGAAACCGAAAAATTAATAAAATATAGTTTAATAAATTTGAATTCCTAAAAAAATGATTCAATATCAAAATGTTATAAAATCATACACCAAGGATTATAAAGCCTTGAACAATATTAATCTCCATATCAAACCGGGAGAATTTGTTTCAATTGTTGGACAATCTGGTACTGGTAAAACCACACTAGTGAAAACGTTGATTGGTGAAGAGAAGATCGACGACGGTAAAATTATTATCGGTGGCTGGGATGTAACTAATATTGGTCAGCGCGAAATACCGGTATTAAGACGACAGATCGGCGTTATTTTTCAAGATTTTAAACTATTGCAAAAAAAGACTTTATTTGAAAACGTCGCTTTTGCGATGCAGGTTTGTGGCGGCAAGAACGCCAAGATTCAAAAAATTGTCCCACACGTTATGAAGATTGTTGGCCTTGAATCAAAAATGCATCGTTACCCAATGGAAATATCTGGTGGAGAGCAACAACGCGTAGCGATTGCACGCGCCTTGGTGCATCGACCAAAGATTTTATTAGCTGACGAGCCAACTGGAAATCTTGATTCTTTGAATACCAACGAAATTATTGACTTGCTATTACGAATTAACAAATTTGGTACCACGGTTTTGTTGGTAACTCATAATCGGGAAGTAGTGAATAACCTCAAAAGACGCGTTATTACCATTGATGGCGGTCAAATTGTCAGTGACCAAGAAAATGGTAAGTATATGTTGTAAAATATTTAATTTATTATTTTAAATCTACAAAATGTTTATTTCATTCTTTCGAGCAATTAAGTTTAGTATCCAAGACGTGGTTAGAAATATTTGGTTGTCATTGGTTACTATTATTATTTTAGTTTTAACTTTATTTACGGTTAATATGCTTTTGGTTGTTAAGGTGGTGGGGCAGACCGCCGTTGACACAATTAAGGAAAAAATTGATGTTAATTTATTTTTAAAAACCGATGCCCCAGAAGACCATATTGAGGCCTTGAAGATGAAAATTTCGTCTTTGGCTGAGGTAAAAAGCGTGGAATATATTTCTAAAGATCAAGCGATGGAAGAGTTTCGCTTAAGACATCAGGATAATCCGGAGATATTGGATGCCTTGAAGGAATTAGGTAAAAATCCATTAACACCAACCTTGGTTATTAAGCCGAAGAGTATGGATGTCTTTGATAGCTTAATTAATCAATTGAATATTATCGAGGATGATATTATTGAGTCTAGAAATTTCTCAAATTATAAAACAATGTTAGAGAAGATTAATGCGATTACGGAAAAGGTGAGCAATGCCGCCTTGGTCCTGAGTTCGATTTTTATCTTTATCACATTATTGGTTATTTATAACTCTGTACGCGTTGCTATTTATACACACAAGAAAGAAATTACGATTATGCGCCTAGTGGGAGCCTCAAATTGGTTCATACAGCTGCCATACGTCTTTTCATCGATAATCTACACCTTATTCGGGGTTGGCGCCGTCATGCTCATTTTTTGGCCATTTTTAAACCTTCTGCAGCCATACTTGGAAACTTTTTTTGTGAGCTATAATGTTAATTTGGTGCAATATTTTTACGGTAATGTTTTGTCAATTTTTGGAATCCAGTTCCTGGTAGCGGCGGCAATAAATATTTTAGCAAGTTTGATTGCGGTTCGGAGATATTCTAAGATATAATATTTTTTATACAAAATTATCCAGTAAGAGGTTGATTTTATTGGGGTTTTTTTGCTATTGACTTGTTTCTGATATAATATATAATATTAGAGTGCGTTTCGGATGAAAGCGGTTTACCGTCTAGTCTGAATGTCTCCTAGTTATTTCGTGATGACGTCAAAATCATTGCGACTCGATTAGGATTTAAGCATGGGGATATAAGAATCCGCACTTCGTAAGAAGCGCGGGTTCTTTGTTTCTTGAAATTAATGAGTTTTCCGGTTGCGTAAAACAATACTTACTTTCTAAATATATAAAAACAAACGGTTTTTTCTATGGCTGGGAATTTATTTTCCAACCAAAAACACTCAGCCTTTTTAGAAGCTGAGTGTTTTGTTTTAAAAAAATGTTTATTCTAATGTTGTGCCGATTAAATTCTGGTGACCGTTAAGAAATTCTTTATCAGTTAAGGCTTTTTTGCCTTCTAATTGTAATTGTTTAACGATAAGCGCGTCTTGTCCACACTGTACACATAATTTATCATCATTTATGAACAAAGTTCCCGGCGTATGACTGTTAATCTCTAAAACAGAATGTTCCGTTGAAATAATTTTTAAATTAATAGTTTTTAATTTGTAATTAGTAATTGCGCTCGCGCCTGGCCATGGTGACATTGCGCGCACAAAGCGTTCCAATTCGACCGCTGTCTTATTCCAGTCAATGTGTCCGTCAGTTTTTTTGAGCATACCGACATAGGATGATTTGTTATTATCTTGTGCCTGTGGTTTTAGATCGCCGGAAATATATTTTAGTAAAATATCTGGCAAGATGTGACCGCCCAGAGTTGAAAGTTTATCAAAAATAACACCAGTTGTGTCATTGTTTTCAATTTTAATTTTTTCTTGGTGGATAATGGCACCAGTATCCAAACCTTCGTCCATTTGCATAATAGTAATGCCGGTTTCAGGGTCGCCACCCATAATCGACGCTTGAATGCAGGCAGCGCCACGATATTTTGGCAAGAGTGAGCCATGGATATTGATACAGCCGTATTTAGGTGACTCCAGGATGCTCTTGGGGATGATTTGGGCGTAGGCCACTACAACTATCAAATCAATATCACTAAATACATCAAGAGAGAAATTGCGAATTTTTTCGGGTTGATGAACGGCAATTTTGTGTTCTAATGCTGTGACCTTAATTGGTGGTGAAGTTAAGACCTGCTTGCGGCCAATTTTTTTGTCAGGCTGCGTGATGACGCCGATAATTTCAAAATTTGCGCTATTAACTAGACTCTGCAGGGCAGGCACGCCGAAGTCGGGGGTGCCGATAAAGATTGTTCTGATTGGTTTGTTCATTTTATTTTTTATGTTATACTGAAACAATAAATATTAATTTCTGTTATAATATGTTTGAAATAGTGACGATTTTACTTACAGCCACTGCCAAGATGGGATATTGGGGGATAATTTTATTGATGGCAATTGAAAGTTCGTTTATTCCGTTTCCGTCAGAGGTAGTTATTCCTCCAGCAGCTTATTTGGCGTCTATGGGTCAAATGAATGTTTATCTCGTTATTGCTTCGGGAGTTGCTGGAAGCTTGATTGGTGCTTTTTTTAATTATTATTTAGCCATGACGCTGGGTCGCAAATTAGTCTTTGTTTTGGCTGGGCATAGATTTGCAAAATACTTTTTAATTGATCAGGCAAAAATAGAGAAAGCGGAAAAATACTTTGTAGACCATGGCAGTGTTTCAACATTTGTCGGTCGATTAGTGCCAGCAATCCGTCAGTTGATATCAATTCCGGCCGGCTTTGTTAGAATGGATTTAAAAAAGTTTTTCTTATTTACAACTCTGGGATCAGGATCTTGGACAGTTATATTAGCTATTTTGGGTTATCAATTTGGAGCAAATCAGGAATTATTGTCACAGTACTATAAGGAAATTTCTTGGTTTTTTGTGGCTGTTTTTGTTTTGTTGATTGGATATTATGCCTTTGTAAAAACAAATGGCAAAAAAGTCAATTAATCATTCTCTTCTCCAGTGAATTCATGAATATTAGTCGCGATGTCAATGAATAAGACGCCATCCAGGTGATCGTTCTCATGTTGAATTACTCTAGCCATCAAGCCGGTGGCTTCTACTCTTTGCTTGACGTTCTTCCGGTTGACATAATCAACTACGACCTGACGGTGTCTTTTCACCTTGCCAAAGAAATTCGGCACAGATAAACAACCCTCTTCGGCGATTTCTTTGGCCCAGGACTTTTTGACAATAATCGGATTGATAAAAAACTCCGGTCCAGTTTTTGTATTAATGACAAAAAGACGGATATTTTCTCCGATTTGCGGTGCGGCTAATCCAACGCCGTCTTTCTTGAGCATGGTTTCGGCCATGTTGTCGAGCATAGCCTGAAATGGCTTGGTTTTAACCTCTTGCAGGGCGACATCTTTGGATTTTTTCCGCAGTTGCTTGTTAGGATTTGTTAGGATTTTTAGTATTTTACTCATATGAATTAATCTTAGCAAATAGATTGCTTAAAATCAAGAAATTACTTATAATGTTTATATGGAAAAAAAAGAAGAAGGTTTTCAGAACTTCGGAGACATATTAAAAAGTCGACAAATAAAAAAAGCCCCGGCATACCAGTGGCAAGATTTTGCGTTGCAAATTATCAAAGAATTAAACATTCCGCCAACGAAAAAGGGTTCAGTTTTTAAAATTTGTAAAGATAGGCCAAGAGCTTTTGTTGAAAAATGCCTAAATGATACTAAGGAACTTTGTAATAGTAAGGATAAGTGGCGTTATTTTTTTAAACTTGCCAGTCTGACCAATATTACGCCCAAGAAGGATTAGCTATAAATCAAAACTCATAGTCAGGTAGCCAACGCCAAATGGGTGTTCATAGGAATGTAATTTGGGGGTATGCTTGATACCATCCAGGATGCCGAGTAGAATTAAAATTGATTTTAGGCCGCATTCGCCAGCTTCGTGGATCAGTTCGTGATCCATCTTTAAGATCTCCTCAGTTTTATTTTGTTTTAGAAGATCGATAAATTTTTTGTCGAACTTTTTGCCTTTGGGTGAATAGCCAGCGGGTGCGTCTTTGGTAATGCGATGGGAAAGATCGCCAGAGGCAATCACGGCGATTTTGTCTTTGTGAAATAAAAGCTCACGTTTTAGCAGTTGTCCAAATTTAAAATGAGCGTCATAATTCAATCCGGAATAGTAGAGTGGAATGATTTTGATATGCTTTAAGTCTTTGGTTAATAAAAATAGAGGTACGGCGGAGCCATGGTCAAGTTCGTGTTCAGTGGTCATCTGTAGGGGCGCCTTAGTTTCTAATTGTTCGCGAATGCGATGGGCAAGGCTGATATTGCCTGACCAAGTTTGTGTAGTTTCGAGGTCGCCAAAATTTCGAAAATCGCAATGAAACTCTGGAGAAAGATTGATGGTAAAAGACTTGGGTTGAATAGTGCCGTGCGGAGAGATAATAAAAATAGTATCCACCTCATTCTTGATGAGCTCTTTGCGAATACGTTCAAATGATCGGCTGGTTTCCTCTAACTTATTTAAATTTTCTTTGCCAATGCTGGGAATAAGAATCGGTGGATGGGGGACGATGGCTGAATAAACTAAGGACATAACTATTAATTGCAAACTTTAAATTTAAAACTTAAAATTTACATTTTAAAATATTAAATTTATGGATTCAATATACTATTAATTTCGCTTTGCAATGTGCTATCAGTGGTGGTAGCTGGGATAACTGGAGTGGCTGGCATGGTTGCGGTGCTGGTGGCCGTGGTGGAGATGGCCGGTGTGCTGGTTGCTGGTGTGCTGGTCGCTGAAGTGCCTGGGTCCGTAATGACTGGCTCAGCAATTAATGGTAGGCCTTCTTCGTATAGGGCTAGGATTTTTGGTGTAACAGCAATAATGTTATCCCATTTGTAGCCCATATCTTCAAAGAGTTCTCCGGACGTTATTAAACGGCGCTTGCCTTGATCAATAACAAATACAGCCGGAGAATTGTTTGGTTTGATTAATTCGCCATCGCCAAAAATAGCTGGAGCAACCGTGGTGTAGCTAGCTAATTTAGTCGAGTCTACTGGGGTAATTGATTTGTATTTGAATTTTGTTTTTAATAAAATCGCATCCCAGAGTGGTGCTTTGGTGCCATCGGATACCCAATAAATGCCACCGGTTTTTTTGTCTTGCAATAAGGCACCAGTTGGATAAGTGGAGGTAGCGGTGATATTCGCACCATCTTCATAGGCATTGAGATCGGTCCAGCTGGCACTAACCACTTCTTCTGGATTGATACCAACCTTGCGGAAGGCCTCGCCATCTGAAAAGCCTCTTTTTTTATCATCAACTATTAAGAAGATTGTGCCACGGGGTGAGCGGACAACGGAGTATTGGGGAAACTTAATGCCGGCGCCTTTTGGATAACTATCCAAAACACTCTTACTAACGGTAATTATTTTTTTGGTGTCAAAGCGGCTGGTTAAAGCCCCACGACTAAGAAATGGTCTTTTTTTGCCGTTTTGAATCATCCAAACCCCACCCTCGCCCTTGGCTTGCATTAAGGTGCCATTCGGATAATTACGAGAAAAATATTTCATCCACAAATTGAAAAAATTAAAATTGCCATTATAAACGTGAGGAGTATAATTATATAATCCAGCCGTAGCGTTGTTTTCGATGGTTACCACTGAATCGGCGTGACCGCTACTGTTGCGGAAGGTGTAGGTGTTGCCAGCTTTGTAGCCGTAGTTCTGGGGATTTTTGACATAGTCATAAAATTGTAATGAGGCTGAATTGATTTGCTTGCCAATGCCGGTCCAGCGATTATTGCACGCCACGCCATCAGGACAACCATAACCGCAAGCGAAATCAAGTTGCCGTTGGGTTGGGCTAGTGTCAGTAATCAGGCTTTGTTCTTTTTGTAGGAGCACCATTAAAAATTTAGGATTAATTGTGACCGGTCTGCACTTTACTTGCTTTTCGGTAACTGACGGATTGGCGCTTAAATCCTTGGCATCATCACAATCAAAATTATTTGCGGCATTATAAATGATCTCCGCCGTGGTCATTAACTTACCACTGTAATCTTTAAAAAGATTCTTGGAAATGTAGCCACCTTTATCATTTAAAAAATTGCGGATATCTTCCAGTGACATGCTGGATGAATCTAATATTTCTTGATCGGTGATAATGTTATTCGGATTAAAGGCATCCGCCTTGACCTTGGTCGCTATCAGAGAAATCATGATTAGCACAAGAAATATCGCGTAGTTTTGTTTTTTCATAAATACGTAAATCTTATTTTATTAACCTAAATATTATAGCATATGAGAAAATATTCGACAAATTTAAGACAATAAAAGTCCATATTGTGCAAGTTGTAATTTTTGACCAATATTGTTGACATTTTAAGTAATTTTTGATAAGTTTTTGATACGGATTTTTTTAAATTTAGCAAACAATTAAATGGCTAGTAAATTAATTCAAGGATGAAACAAGGCGGGAAATATTAACATTGAGAAGGAGGAGCAAGATGAAGAAGGTGGAAAAAGAAAAGGAAGTGATAATTGCCCTGGCAAGGCATGATCAATCGTTGTCGGAGGTTATGGCTGCTGTTTGTGCAGTTGCCGTAGAGGCAGTTCGAATGGATGATATCCAACTGATCTTTAGAACAATGACTATTTTTTCAGCGGACAGCCCAAGCACGGCATTGACTACACTTGCGCACGAAGTTGGCATACCCGTCTCGACGACGCAGGAGCGAAGGAATATTCTCGATTTGATGTTGGCGATGGCAACAACGCTGGAAAGCATCGGTGCTTCCAAGGGCGCCGCGGCTATCAGTCGAACTGTTCAAAAAATACATCTGGACGGTTATCGTACTCACGATAATTTTTCTGAAACCACAGATGATTCCAAGAAATTGCACAGCAACAAGGCCATGGGCAATATCGTTCTTTTGAATTTGCACAAGAAGTAATAAAATTACAACACAAGGCGCCACCTTTCGAAGATGGCGCCTTTTTTATTTGCGGTCTTGAAAAATTCTCCTTATTCTGTTAGATTAAGTTAATAAAAATAACTATGAAAAAAACATATCATATTGTGGTTTTTGGTTGTCAGATGAATAAGAATGATTCTGAGCGCATGGCCACGTATTTGGAAAATTTAGGGTTTAGTGAAGAATCGGTCCGCGACAAGGCGGACTTGGTTTTGTTTACCACTTGCGGTGTGCGTGGTTCGGCAGAGAGTCGGATTTATGGCATTATTCCAAAATTGAAAAAAATCAATCCGAACAATGTTATTGTTTTGACTGGTTGTTTGTCGCAACGTGCTGATGTGCAAAAGATTTTGAAAAAGAGTGTTGATATTTGGATGAATATAATCGACCTCCCGAAATTACACGAATTATTGCCGGAACGTCTACGGGCGGTTAACGCGGAAGAGATATTTAAAGTGCATGGTATCAGAAAGGAATCTTATTTTAGCATTGAAGCCAAGCGACAATCGACTTTTGCGGCCTACGTGCCGATTGGCAATGGCTGTGATAATTTTTGCACCTACTGCGTCGTGCCCTATGCGCGCGGGCGTGAGGTATATCGACCGGCAGGCGAGATTGTGGCGGAAGTGAAGGATTTGATTGCGAAAGGCTACAAGGAAATAAATTTAATCGCGCAAAACGTCAACAGTTATAACTCCCTCGCCCCGCGGGAGAGGGTCGGGGTGAGGGGTGACGTTGTCAATTTCCCAGAGCTATTAAAAATGGTCAATGACATCCCGGGAGAATTTTGGTTGCGTTTTTCCACCAATCATCCCAAGGATATGAGCGAGGAATTGATAGAGATGGTGGCGCAGTGCGAGAAGGTTTGCCGTCATATTCACGTGCCGGCGCAGTCGGGAAGTAATGAAATTTTGCAAAGAATGAATCGTAAATACACCCGTGAACATTATCTTGATTTGATTAAAAAAATTCGCGCAGGTTTGGATGCTGATTTGCCGGTGGCGATTACCACTGATATTATTGTCGGCTTTCCCGGTGAAACCGAAGAACATTTCCTGGATACAATGCGATTATTTGAAGAAGTAGAATTCGACATGGCCTATGTTTCCGAATATAGCTCACGTCCAGGCACGGCGGCGGAGAAAATGGGCGATGATGTGACGAATGAGGTAAAAAAGGAACGGGCGCAAAGATTAGAAAGTATTTTAGAAAAAATTATCAAAAAAAGAAATGAACAATATTTAGGCAAGACAGTGGAGATGTTGGTGGAGGGGATTAATAAGAGGGGAGAATGGTATGGCAAAACACGCGCGGGTAAAGTAATTAAGATGAATAAGAGAATCAAAGCTGAAGCCGGTGATTTTGTGATGGTGAAAATTGTGAAAATTAGAAATTTCGGCTTTGAGGCGGACGAAGTGTAATCACTCTTGTCATCCTGGAGCGAAGCGATAGGATCTTCGACTACGTAAAAAACGTACAAAGCGGAAGATTCTATCACTGCACTTCGTTTCGTTCCAGAATGACAAGCAAGATTGATTAGTTTTATTATGAATAAGTTAAAACCAAAAAATAAAGTCGTGGTCATTCTTGGACCAACTGCCAGTGGTAAAACCACCCTGGGCGTTTTTTTGGCGAATAAATTCAAGGGCGAAATTATCAGCGCCGATTCGCGCCAGGTTTATCGTGGCATGGACATCGGCACTGGCAAGGACCTGGGCGAATACGGCGACACGCCTTATCACTTGATCGACGTGGTTAGTCCTAACACCGAATTTGATCTCGTTAAATACAAAAAACTAGCCAAGAAAGCGATTACGGAAATTAGTGAGCGTAAGAAATTACCACTGGTCGTCGGCGGTACCGGATTTTATATCCAATCCTTAGTCGATGATATGAAACTATCCTCCGTTGGACCAGACAAAGACTTTCGCGCCGAGATGGAAAAGCTCAGCGTGGAGGAATTGGTGGCGAAATTGGAAAAATTAAAACCAGACTTTGCCGAAAAATTAAATAACAGCGAACGCAACAATCAAAGACGCCTGATTCGTTATGTTGAAATCGCACGTGATAATGCCAGTGATTTATTTGTTGGCAAGAGTATCGCGAAAAAATCTAGCGATTGCGAATATTTAATATTAGGAATCGCTTGGCCGCGTGACGTGATCCAAGACCGCATTTACAAAAGACTAATTGTGCGTCTCGAAAAAGAAAACATGATTGAAGAGGTCGAAAGATTGCACAAAGAAGGTGTGTCTTGGAAAAGACTGGAGAGTTTTGGGCTCGAATACAAATTCATCGCCAAATATTTACAAAAGAAAATGACCTACGACGAAATGGTGGAGAAACTCAACATAGCCATCCGCCAATTCGCCAAAAAACAAATGAGCTGGTTCCAGCGTTGGGAGAGGCAGGGGACGAAGATAAATTGGGTGAGTGAGAAGAAAGAGGCGGTGGAGTTGGTGAAGGAGTTTTTGAAAAAATAAAAAATAAAAAAGGCGCTATCCGAAAGGTAGCGCCTTGTTGTTTGTTTTGACAGTATGGACTTAGCCCATAATACCCATGTTTTCCCGCCAGAATTGTCCCAGCGGTTTTCCAACCAAACGTTTAAAGATTTGCTGATAACGTTCGGATGTTTCCTTCAAAAGACCGATCGGCGGAATCCAGTCGTGATTATCCTTGACTCCGGCGGCCGCGCCAGCATCGCGAACAAGCTGCTTGTCCAGGCTTGGAGGAGTTTTTCCTTCCGCCATGGCAATCAACCATTGTTCTTCAGGCCAGTAACGGCTGGAGTCTGGTGTTAGGACTTCGTCGATCAGGATGATGTTGCCGTTTTTATCGACGCCCAGTTCAAATTTGGTGTCAGCGATAATGATGCCAGCATCTTTGGCTAAATCACGAGCCCTAATATAGAGATCTTTCGATTTGTCACGAACGAAGATTGCCGCGCCTTCGCCGATTATCTCGATGGCCTTATCAAAAGAGATGTTCTCGTCATGTTCTCCGTAATCCGCTTTAGTGGAGGGTGTGAATTCAACATCAGGAAGCCTACTTCCATCGACCAATCCTGTTGGCAATTCAATCCCGCAGATCATGCCGGATTTTTTGTAGTCTTTCAATCCGGAGCCAGTCAGGAATCCACGCACGATGGCCTCAACTTTCAAGACTTCAGTCTTTTTGACCACAAGCATGTGCTTCATGATGTAAAAACGCTCTTTGTCACTCAGGGAGCTTACCAGCTTTGCGGGCAGATAGGCGCCGACGTTGGCACCGTAGTCAACCAGGTGGTGGGGAATATCATGAAAAACATTGGTGAGCCAGTAAACAGTCATCGCCGTCAGCACCGCCCCCTTCATGTGAATGCGCGCATTCAGGACGATGTCGAAAATACTGATCCGGTCAGTTGCTAGGATGTAAAGCAAATCTGGAAAGTCGGGATTGATAAAAGTCTCCCTGGTCTTACCTGTGTTCACATGAACCAATCCGCAGGCCTCAAATCGACGAATGATATCATCGTAAGAGGCAGCCCCTTCGTATTTCACTTTTTTTCCTTTTTCCTCTGCCATGTTGTCCCTCTCCTTTGTGTTGGTTGGTCGGTTGTTTTTGATGTAAAGAACAATAAAAAAAGACATAATTTATCGTCTGAATTATGGGTTAATATTACAATAAATATTGAAAAAGTCAAGGATTGGTGCGGGGTATGGCGCGAATATATATATTTTTAGTAAAATAAATAATGCTAAAACTAGCCTTAAGTGCGCATACTGGACAAAACAGTGAAAATGTGCTATAGTTATATATTGTTCTTTTTTTATTTAAAATATTACGAGTAATTAATATCGGGCTGGATTTTTTTAATCAATCAATCGAGGAGGAAGAAATGAAACATGAAACACTTACGGAGATGGGCAGGCGCTATCCCAAAGTTGGGCCAAGGCTGGAAATCAAATTCAAACCACAGGGAATTAACGCCCTGCGTGCGTTGTGGGAATTTAGCAGCGCCGGTTTGGTCGAGTTTGTACAAAAGATTCTTGTCCTGGCAATTTTGGAATCCAACGACTGGGGTGGCGATCAGAACCGCAGCGTTTTGGTCCGTCTTCCCTTGGGTTACATCTTGACTAGTCCAATTTTTTTGGAGCAAGGCGCTGAAGGTATCGAATCGATTCGTCTGGCCACTCCGCATCCTCTAAACGTGCTCATGACGGGACGAAAAAAAGTCCAGGAAGAGCACGCCAACCGGATTATCCAAGAGTGCATCGGCAATCTGAATGATGCCGACGAGTTGCCGAATTATGATCTGCGCATCACTGGCGAACTCGAAGTGGTCAATGGATTGCCGCAACTCACATTCAATCTGAGGAGTGCTGACGCCATTGAAGCAATCATCATTCTTGATGGGTGGAGCGGGCAAACAATCGTCGACGGCATCGCCGCTGAAAGGGCATACCGCAATCCGAAGGAGTTCTACGCTCTCGTGAGAAATCTGGCGCTCGATTATCTCGAGAAAGTAACCGCCTAGACGCAAGTCCGGGCAACACGAGGCTGTTATCTGTTTTAGTATAAAACAATAACAGCCTTATTTTTTTTTGGTTGATATTTTTAATAAATTTTTTGGGGTGGTGTTTTTGGTTGGATTTTAAAAAAAACAAAAAAAATAAGCCTAATTTTTTTAAATTTATATATAAAACTGGTTAAAAGTTTATTAATTTTTTGATTAATTTTTTTATTGAAATAAATTGACTTCGGGGTGGGGTTGGGGGTATAATATATTTATAATATGTTACTCAAGTAAAAAATTACGTATGCCAAAAATAAAAGATCTGCCCCGGCACGAAATGCCGCGGGAAAAATTAATTGAAAGAGGGGCGATTAGTTTGAAAGATAAGGAGCTGTTGGTGATAATTTTATAGACTGGGATTGTGGGCAAATTGACCAATTGAATCTAACTAAATAATATATGGAAAACAACAAGCCAAATAGCGAAATTATTATCTATCAGGGCGACGGCGATGAGCCAAAGATTGAGGTGCGCTTAACAGGAGAAACAGTATGGTTAAGCCAGCAACAACTGGCTGAACTCTACCAATCATCACGTACTAATATCGTTGAGCATATCAAGCACATCTACGAAGATGGCGAGCTTGACGAATTGGCAACCTGTCGGAATTTCCGACAGGTTCGCGTCGAAGGTAAACGGGAGGTAGAGCGTGAATTGCCGTTCTATAATCTCGACATGATTATTTCGCTTGGATATCGAGTAAAATCAAGCATCGCAACAAAGTTTCGTATTTGGGCAACTGCGCGCCTCAAAGAATACATTATCAAAGGCTTTACTATTGATTCAGATCGATTGAAGAATCTTGGGGGAGGAAATTACTGGAAAGAATTACTTGATGAGATCCGAGATATCCGTAGCAGTGAAAAGGTGCTGCATCGTCAGGTGCTTGATTTGTATGCAACTGCCATTGATTATGATCCCCAAGCAAGCGAGTCCTTAAAATTTTTTAAGATTGTGCAAAACAAACTTCATTTTGCAGCTCATGGACACACGGCGGCAGAAGTAATTTATTTACGGGTAGATTCGGATAAAGAATTTGCAGGACTTACCAATTTTAAAGGCAAGCAACCAACTCAAGCCGAAGCGATTGTTGCCAAAAATTTTCTTGAATTAAACGAACTTAAAGTTTTGAACAATCTTGTTTCGGCATACTTTGATTTGGCAGAAATTAATGCCATAGAACAAAAGCCCATGAAGATGGCTGATTATATTCGTGAGTTGGATAATATTTTAAAATCAACGGGAAGGAAAATTTTGAATGACTCTGGAAAGATAAGTCACGAGAAAGCTACGGAAAAAGCTAATCTGGAATATCGCAAATACAAAGCAAAGAATTTGAGCGAGGTTGAAAAATCTTACTTGGAAGCAATTAAAATCGTGGGGAAGAAGATAGAAAAGAAAGCCAAAGAAAAATCTTCTAGATCTAAAAAATGATATAAATAATAACCAACTAAATATTATTGCAAGGCAGACAGAGCTGCATACTGCGATTGATGAGATTGTTGGCGAAATTGAGAGGGGCTAAAACTAAAAAGCTGTTATCCGTTTTAATATAAAACAATAACAGCCTTATTTTTTTTGGTGTGTATTTTTAATAAATTTTTTGGGGGTGGGGGTTTTGGTTGGATTTTAAAAAAAAACAAAAAAAATAAGCCTAATTTTCTTAAATTTATATATAAAATTGGTTAAAATTTTATTAACTTTTTGATTAATTTTTTTATGGAAATAAATTGACTTTGGGGTGGGATTTTTTAGTAATTTTGACGCGGTTTAATGATTAAACTATTTTAATGGGATTTATATTGGCTGTGGATATATGGACTTTGCAAGCGGGGTGTATAAGTGGTATTATATAGTTATAATAATACTAGGTAATTTATATGACCAAACAAATGATACAAGCTACCGCGGTGGCTCTTAATGTTCATCCGATTCATGTTAGGCTTTTTTTGGCAACCTTTGAGACTGCGCCGCCCAAAGATGAGGATGTGGTTATTTCTTATAAAAAATTTGTTGCAGATAATCCTAAGCCATTTGTAAAATGGGTGGGAGGAAAAAGACAATTAGTTCAACAATTTAAAGATTTAAATCTTTACCCACCCTATAAGTTCAATCCAAAGACGGCAACTTATTTTGAACCCTTTGTTGGCGGTGGTGCAATGTTTTTTGATTTGCTTCCAAAAAGAGCAGTACTATCAGACATGAACCTTGAATTGGTGACAACTTACAATGTTATCAAGAATGACGTTTCGGCTTTAATTAAAAAATTAAAAGAACATCAGAAAAAAAATACTAAAGATTATTTTCTTAAAGTCCGCGCACTAAAGGTAGAGAAACTTTCTGACGTAAACAGGGCTGCTCGTTTCATATATCTTAATCGAACCTGTTTTAATGGAATGTATCGAGTAAACAGTAGCGGTGGTTTTAATGTGCCTTATGGTGATAACAAAAATCCTTTAATTTGTGATGAAGTAAATCTTTTAAAAGCACGTGACGCCATGAAGGAAACAATAATTTTACACCAAGATTATAAGTATGTCTTAGACAAGGCAAAAAAGGGAGATTTTATATATTTCGACCCGCCATATTATCCAGTTAACAAGACTTCTAGTTTTACGAGTTATACCAAGGAAGGATTTTTGGAACAACAACAAGAAGAGCTTCGAGATACTTTTTTAAAACTACATAAACGTGGTTGTTATGTGATGCTGTCTAATTCTGACACTAAGTTTATAAATGATCTTTATTTTGAATTAGATAGGAAAATAAAAATAAAAAAAGTTTTTGCCGGGCGGGCGATTAATTCAAATGGTGCTAATCGGGGGAAGATTAAGGAGGTTGTTGTTGTTAATTATTAAATATTTTGTATGAAAAATAAGTTTGTAGATACAAAGGATTACACCTACGCAACGCTTTGTTCAAGGTATGAAAAATTTTCAATGCCTCATAATCAAAGACCATATGCATGGAAAACTACACAAGTTAATGAGCTTTGGGAGTCTATTGTTGAAAATGAGGAGGGTTATTTTATCGGCAATCTTGTTTGTCTTAGTCCGTCAGAGGATTCAGAAGATAGTCTTATTATAGTTGATGGGCAGCAGAGGTTGACAACGGTGTCATTGTTTTTAATTGCTTTTAAAAATATATTGCATGAAGTTAAAGAAACAAAAACGAGCAAAGAGCTTGCTAATTTAGTAGACTCTTATTTGTTTTGGAGAAATCCAAGAACACAAGAACTAACTCCACGTCTTATACCGGGAAAAGAAAATTTAATGGAAATTTTCAATTCATTATTGAATATGGACAAGGATGAAAAAAAACTAGATGATAACCAGTTGAGGTATTATTCAAATCTTAAATATATAATTACAATTATAAAAAAGGAAATAAAAAATAAAAAAGAAGAGGAGATTGATTTTTTAATACGAAAAATATTATCCGTGCAATTTATAGCAATTGTCGTTGATTCAGAAAATGATATATACGATTTATTTGAGGGCTTAAACTCCACCGGTCTAGGTTTGTCGGTGGCCGACTTATTGAAGAACGCTGTGTTAAAATCAGCTCCTTCAAAAATGTTGCGAAACAATATTGAATCAAATTGGACACAGATTGAAAATTTATTTGAGGATACAAAAATTTCAATTTTCCCAAAATTTTTGAGGCATTACTGGATTTCAAAAAAGGGCTATATTAATTCGTCGAGATTATTTAAAACAATAAAAAAAGAAAAAATTGAAAGAAAAACCGGAAGTGAGGTAGACGCATTTACAAAAGAGTTATTATTTAATGCCCAGGTTTACATCGGTCTTAAATTTGAGGAATATGAAAATAATTTGACATTATTAAAGCGAGATGAAAAGATTAAAAAGTTATTAAGAGTGTTTAGATATCTTGGCGGACTAGATCAGGTATATGAAGTATTGCTTTCATTTTATAATAAAAAGCAGGTAGACACTGCCTATAAACCTTCTGAATTTAGGGAGGATGTTCAACGATTGTTGTATTTTGCTATTTTGGCAAAGTTTGTTAGTATTAACCCTTCGGATTATGAAGTCATTTTTGCCTCTATCTGTGAGTCCTCCGTTGAGTATTCTGATTTAAGGTATAAAAAAGAAGTTGGGGGAAAATTTAAAAAATTATTTAAATACGTTAATAAAAAAGAAGAATTTTCTAAAAACTTTTCTAAAAATTTAGAGTATGGATCTGGATCTAAATTGATAGAGTTTTTAATTACCGAATTGATGATAAATTATTGCAGGGATGATAGGGGGATAGCTATTTTAGATCCAAATATTGAACATATTTTACCGCAAAATCCACAAAAATGGGGATTGTCCAAAGAAAGTATTAGTGGGTATGTTAATAAAATAGGAAACTTAACAATACTTCACAATAATGACAACAATGATGCTGGGAATGAGCCATTGAGCAAAAAAATAAGTGACGTATACGCAAAATCTAAATTTAAGTTCAATAGAGATTTGAAGAAATATGAGAAAGACTTTTTAAAAGATCCAGAGGCAGCCATTATTAAAAGAGGTGTGGATTTGGGAGGGCAAATATTTGATTTTTTAAAAGTATTGTAATTTATTGAGTGAGTTTAAAATAGTAAAGATATAATATATGAAAAACAACGGCATAAATTTGCTTGACAATCTTGATGTTATTAAATGGTGTTATGAAGGCATTACGGATATTTCTTTGAAAAATACTGAAAGTGAAAAAAAATTAAAAGAGTCAAAAGAGTTGGAAAAAAAATGGGGTAATAAAATCATGAACACTTCTGACGGCAAACAATGGACTACTGTTCTTTGTCAAAATTTGGTCATGGAGGGGCTCAATAAAATCGGTAGAAAAAATGTTAGAACAACTACATCAAGAAAAAGCACTCTTAGGAATAAAAAATATGATCCAGATTTGGAGTGTGACGATTATGTTTATGAGGTAAAGGGACGAAGTTGGTGTACGCCGGGCACGGCTGGTGAAAAAATACTAGGAGTTCCATTAAAGTATGGAGAATTGCCACGTTTATATAAAAAACCTCTTCAAATTATTTTGGTAGGCTATCAAGAATATGAAGCGCGAGAAAAGTTTGCTTTTGGCGATCTGTTGGACAAAAATAATCAAACACAAGAATTGCAAGATAGTTTAGCTTTTTACAAGGAGCATAAAATAGAATATGTTGCCTTTACTGATATTCTTAAGAAAATTGGACTGACCGACGGGTGCTGGAATAATAAATAGATTTTTAATATCTATGAAAGAATTAATGCTTCATCCTGCTGAATTCGATATGGAATGTACTACCGTTTGGTCATTCCCGCGTCGTGGCAACTGGGCTACTCACAAATCAGATTGGCGTGGAAATTGGGCACCGGAAGTGGTGCGCAATTTAATTTTGCGTTACTCAAAAGAAAGCGATCATTTACTTGATTGTATGATCGGCGGTGGAACAACGGCGATTGAGGCGAAAATTTTAAATCGCCATATTACTTGTGTTGATGTCAACGAAGAGGCATTGGAGCGAACAAAAAAATCTTTAGAATTTGATGTCGATAATAAGGCTAAACAGAGAATAATAAAATGTGATGCTCGAAATATGGATTTTATTAAGGATGAGGAAATTGATTTTGTTCTTACACATCCGCCTTATGTCGATATTATAAAATATAGTGAAGGAAAAATAAAAGAAGATTTGTCTGGCATTCATGACATTGATGCCTTTGTAGACGAAATAGAAAAAGTAGCCAAAGAATTATATCGTGTTTTGAGAAAGGGGAAATATTGCGCTGTTTTAATGGGTGACACAAGAAGAAATAAAATGTATCAGCCTTTAGCTTTTAAAGTTATGGAGCGATTTTTGAAACAAGGGTTTGTATTAAAGGAGGATATTATAAAAAAACAACATAATTGCAAGGCGACAGGTTTTTGGGTTAATAAATCGAAAGAAAGTAATTTCTTATTAATAATGCATGAGCACCTGTTTGTGTTTCAGAAATAAAATAATAAATAATTGTTATTGAAATATAACTTATCTTGATGATGAATATATTAATATAAGAATGAAAAAAATATGGAAGAAATTGTAAAAGACAGTAATGGAAACGTTTTAAATGATGGTGATTCCGTGCAACTTATAAAAGATTTAAACGTTAAAGGCTCATCGATGGATATGAAGCGAGGGGCAGTGGTGAAAAGCATTCGCTTGACGTCGAAGAGCGATGAGGTGGAGTGTAAGATTGGGAAAAGCACCATTGTGTTGAAGACCTGTTTTTTGAAAAAGCGATAAGATATAAATGTTATGAAAACCATAAGCACCAACATCCAAGAACCATACACCTCCTTCGTCGTCGACGGTCAAAAAACTGTCGAGGGGCGTTTGAATCGCGGCAAGTTTGCGGCGTTGGAAGTTGGGGATGTGATGGAGATGAACGATGAGCGGACGCCTTTTGTGGTGGTGGCGAAGAATGTCTATCCGACATTTCGAGAGATGCTGGAGACGGAGGGGATTGCTAATGTTTTGCCGGATCAATATGACTTGGATCGGGGCGTGGATGTTTATCGTAAGTTTTATAGCGAGGAAGAAGAAAAAGAATTTGGGGTGGTGGCTTTGCGGATTAAGAAAATTTAAAAATGTAGAAATTTATAATTAAATTTAAATTTATGCAAAACTATACCTGGTATCAGCAGTTAATCAAACCAACTTGGTCGCCACCGTCGTGGTTGTTTGGACCGGTTTGGAGTGCACTTTATCTTATTATTGTTTTTTCTTTTGGAACGGTTTTTTATCGCGCTTTCAATGGGAAATTGTCTTGGTATATCGCTTTACCCTTTGTGCTTAATCTTATTTTTAATTTCGCTTTTACACCGATTCAATTTGGTCTCAAGAATAATGTCTTGGCGGCGGTGGATATTTTGCTTGTGCTGGGCACTTTGATTTGGGCTTTGATAGTTATTTATCCGGAGTTGAAATGGGTAGCGCTCGTCAATATTCCATATCTACTCTGGGTGCTGTTTGCGACGGGATTACAATTAACAATTACTTATTTAAATTGGAAATAAAAAATATGGACACAATACCGACAAAACAACCGAATAATCCTCTTCACGGCGTTACTCTCAAGGCTATTCTTGAGGCTTTGGTTGAGAAGTATGGTTGGTGGGAGTTGAATAAACTGATACCGATAAATTGTTTTTATAGCAACCCAAGCATTAAATCGAGTCTGACTTTTTTGCGTAAAACGCCCTGGGCGCGGAAGAAGGTGGAGGATTTGTATTTACAGACTTTTCATAAAAATAAATAAATATCTCTATGAAATTCACACCCAAAATTCAAAAAGCAATTAAATTTTCGATCAAGACGCATGAGGTTTATCAGAAGCAGAAGCGAAAAGGTAAAGACATTGCTTATATCACGCACCCGCTGACCGTTGGCTTGATTTTGGCAACGGCTGGGGCGAGTGAGGATGTAATTATTGCAGGGATTTTACATGATACGATTGAGGATAGTATTGTGGCGAAGAAGGTGAGTGAGGATTTACTGGCGGAGCGTTTTGGTGCGGAAGTCGCAACGATGGTGGCCAGTGTCAGTGAGATGAATAAAGGTTTGTCCTGGAAACAGCGCAAGCAGGAGGCAGTGGTGCATATTGCCCAGCTTTCCAATGAGGCCTTGATGGTGAAGTCAGCTAACTTGCTAGCAAATATTAATGAGATGTTTGACGAGTATGCTCGTGATGGGGACAAAGTTTTTCAAAATTTTAACGCGCCGGTTCCGAAAAAAATGAATATCTTGAGTAATCACTGCGAGGTGATTACATCTTTGTTAAAACGTTGGAAGGATAATCCTCTGCGTGAGGATTTGTTGTTTGCGCGTCGGGAATTGCGGAAGTTGCGGAAATAAATTAATCCTGTGAAGGTAGAATCGCTTTTTCGGGAATTATATTTGCCACCACCTTATCAGGCTTAGGTGTTTTAGGGACAATGCGTGCATTGTCTTTTTTGATTGGGGCATTGAAGGAGGCGAAGAGTTCTTTTTTGGTGCTACTGGCGTAGTTAGTTGGGAGTTTGCCGGTGTAGGGATTGATCACAACTTCGACGATTCCTTTGGGTTTGGTGAATTTGGCAATTGGCTGATTAGCCAGGGCCTTGATCATGAAATCGTGCCAGATGGGAGCAGCCACAACCGAGCCGTCGGCCTTGTCTTTCATGGGGGAGTTGTCGTTATTGCCAACCCAGACGCCCGTCGCAAGGGTGGGGGTGAAACCAACTGTCCAGGCATCGCGAAAGTCTTGGGTGGTGCCGGTTTTGACAGCGACAGGGCGATTGGGCAATTGCAGATTAAGACCGCGACCAAAAATAAACTGGCGGGCTTTGGTGTCGGAAAGAATATCGGTGATAAGGTAGGCGGCTTGAGGATCAATGGCCTGCGTGCCAGTCGCTATCTGGCGTTGATAAGCGATCTCCTTGTCTTTGCTGATTATGCGCATGATGGGATTGATCCCTTGTTTGATACCGCCATTGCCAAATGAAGCCAAGCCAGCGGTGTGTTCAAGGAGGGTGACCTCGGCGCCACCGAGGGCAAGTGAGGGTCCGAAGCGCTTACGGTCTTTGAGAGTTGTAAGGCCGAGTTTTTCGGCTGTGTCTATTACTTTATTAATACCAACAGAGACCAAAGCCTTGACTGCGGGCACGTTTAAAGAGCCGGCCAGGGCATTGCGGACTGGGATGGGTCCGTAGTGCTTATTGTTATAATTTTGCGGTATATAGGAAACTCCGTAGTTGGAGGAGGCAAAATTGGTACGTGTATCCATGATAATACTGGCCGGACTAAGACCGTTGGTCATGCCGGTGACATAGACATAGGGCTTGAATGAGGAACCTGGTTGTTGCAGACTGGTGACGACATTAACCTCGCCGTCCTTGGATTTGAAATAGTCACGCGAACCAACCATGGCGATGATTTCGCCGTTGCGAGGATCAAGGGAAACTAGAGCCGCATTACCGGCACTAAACTTGGCTTCATTTTTATTACCCCAATCGGCGACAATTTTTTCGGCTTCTTTTTGTAATTTTAAATCTAGACTGGTGTAGATGGTTAGACCACCGGTGCGTAATTTTTCTTCGCCATAAGTTTTTTTAAGATAATCGAGGACATAAAAAACAAAATGAGGGGCTTTGATTTCAGTGGGAATGCGTTTGAATTTTATGTCTCCCGATTGGAGGGCCGAAGCGAGCTGTTCGTCAGTGATGTAGTTGTTTTCTCGCATGGTTTGAAGTACGAGACGAGCGCGTTTATGTAATAGCTCGGCATTTTGTCCAAAGGGGGAATAATCGCTAGGCGCCTTGGGCAGGGCGGCAATGTAGGCTGATTCGAGCAGATTTAAATCTGGCACTTTTTTGCCAAAATATATTTCGGCGGCTGCCACAACCCCATAAGCATTAGAGCCATAAGGAATATTATTTAAATACATTTCCAAGATTTCGTCTTTGCTATAAAGTTTTTCAATCTTGATCGCATACATTATTTCTTTTATTTTCCTGGTGTAAGTCACTTCATTATTTAAAAGCAAAGTGCGGGCTAATTGTTGGGTAATAGTGCTGGCCCCTTGGCGGATTTCCCCATAGCGAAGATTAATAATCGCCGCCCGGGCAATCGCAATAGGTTCGAATCCGTAATGCTTGTAAAAATTTTTATCTTCAATAACCACCGACGCATCTTTTAGATATTGGGGTATTTCATTGAAGGGAATACGGGTTCGTTTCATGTCACCATGATATTCATAGAGAAACTCACCATTACGATCAAGGATATAGGAAGAGGCAGATGCCGCTTGCATTTTGTCTGGAGTGGGATTAGGTAAAAGAGAGAGTTCGTGCAGGAAAAGGGCTGGGACGATAATTATTAAACTAAAAAGGAAAATTAAAGTGAATTTGAGAAAAAAAACGAGGAGATATTTCAAAAGCGAAATAATTTTTTTGGAAAAATTATTTTTTTGAAGTATGAAGTATAATTCACGGAGTACTATAATCATATTTTTAGTATAGCATATTTTTATATATTAAAATTATAATATAGTTACATTAAATTTTTATTAATTTTTTAATAAATTTTTAATTTATTTCATATATGATAATTAGGAGATTAATAAATATAACAAATTGATAAATTTATGAAAAAAAATACAATCATTATCTTGCTAATCGCTGCAATCGCTATCTTTTTTGGTTTTTTATTGTATGAGACGGAATTTGCGGATGAAGCAGTACCTCAAGCTTGCACCATGGAGGCAAAAATTTGTCCGGATGGGTCGGCTGTTGGGCGCTCAGGACCAAGTTGTGAATTTGCGGTTTGTCCAATGAGTAATGAAGAGGAGGTAGGAACGTTCTCTGAGCTTGATGCACGGGCTATTGCTGAGCAGACCTGTATAAAGGCGGGAGAAACGCTGGCGCCGGGGTATTATAATGAGAATTCAAAAACTTGGTGGTTTGATGCGACTCTTAATAATCCAAAAGAAGGTTGCCATCCGGCTTGCGTAGTTAGCGAGGAAACGAAAATAGCGGAAATTAATTGGCGCTGCACTGGTTTGATCAGTCAAAAAGAACCAGTAGAAGAATTGCAAAAGATATTTGTGGCCAAATATCCAAAATATGCTCAAACAATACAAGTGATTGTTGATCAAGAAGTGGACAATCATGTGCGTGGTAGTGTTATTTTTGAAAGCGGAGCGCCGGGGGGATTATTTTTAGCACTAAAGGTTGATGGTGTGTGGCAGATAGTTTTTGAGGGCAATGGGGCTGTGGACTGTAATATAATGCGTACTGAATATGGTTTCTCTGATGACATACTAATGCCAAATATTTGTAATTAAGCTTTATGAGGCGATAAAATCTATTTAATGTAGATTTAATAGTATTAAGATATTATATAAGTAAAGTTAATTATTAATTAACTAAATTTAAATATATGATGAGTTATAGCTATTATCAACCGTTTGGATTTTTTGGTCCGATCTTTATGATTATTTTTTGGATAATTATTATTATGGCCGTTGTTTCTCTTGTGAGATGGGGAACTGGACATTCTGGGCGTGGCCATGGTTGTCATGGCGGGGGAAATAAAGCCTTGGATATTCTAAAAGAACGGTTTGCCAAGGGGGAGATTGATGAAAAGGAGTTTGAGGAGAAAAAGAAAGTTTTGATTGAGTAATACTAATTTATATATTTTATTATTAAATTAAAACTATGAAAAATCTTCACACTCTTTCATTCGCCTTGGTAATTATCGGAGGTCTTAACTGGCTGCTTGTCGGCCTATTTGGTTGGGATATTGGTTCCATATTTGGCGGACAAGGGGCGGTAATTTCTAGATTGGTGTATGTCGTGGTTGGCTTGGCGGCTATCAATGAAATGATTATTCACAAAGAGATCTGCAAACTTTGCACAAGGTAAACGTAATATGGTTTTTGAAAATGGCGCTTTTGTAAAAGAGTGCTTTTTTCTTTCTTTATTTTATGATAATATAAATACATAATAACTAATTTATAAAATCTATGAAGCGAAATAATGTTATAATTGTGTTGGCGGTATTCGTTGTCGTAATAGGAGGCCTTTTAATTTACAGGATGAAAGTAATTAGTAATACTCCTCGTCAGGCTTGTGCTTTTGAGACCAAGGCTTGTTTGGATGGATCAGTAGTGGGGCGGACAGGTCTGAATTGTGAATTTGCGGCTTGTCCGCCGGTGAATGAAAACGCTACGCCAAAACTCTCCGAGGAAGAAGCGTTGGATATTGGTAAACGAGAATGTGTTAAAGACGGGGAGTATTTGCAATCTGGGTATTACAATGCAGCTTCGAAGACTTGGTGGTTCGACGTTGCATTAATTATGTCCAAAGAGGGTTGTACTCCGGGTTGTGTGGTAAAAGAGGATAAAAAAACAGCGGAAATTAATTGGCGCTGTACTGGTGCAATTACACCACAACAATCATCCAGTGAATTGCGAAAATTATTTGTAGACAAATATCCAAAATCTGCTAATGAAGTTCAAGTGAATATTGAGCAGGGAGTGGGAGAACCTGCACGTGGAAGTGTGATTTCTAAGGTGGGTATGCCAGGGTGGGTTTTGTTAGCTATTAAAAATAATAATGAGTGGCAGGTAGTTTTTGATGGAGACGGCGATATTGATTGTGAAAAATTGCATATAGATTATGGTTTTTCTGACACAATACTAACGCCTGAAATTTGTAATTAAAGTGTATGAATAAAAAATATTCAAAAATAGCTTTAATTATTCCTGTTGTAATCATTGCCTATCTTTATTTGGCTCATGCCTATATTTATCGCCGAATCGGTACCGCGCATTTACGAGCAACTGACGATAGACATACTTATATTTTGGGAAATATGGCGACAAGTTCACAAAAAATAATTTATACTTCCCTGGGTGATAGTTTGACGGCTGGCGTGGGAACGGACAAATATGAGGAATCCTATCCATATTTATTGGCGCAGGATTTAACTGTTACGGGCAAAGTTATTGTTCATAAAAATTTTTCTTATCCCGGAGCACGGACGGCTGATTTAGTTCGAGACTTGCTCGAAGGTGCGATTGCGGAGCAACCAGATGTAGTAACCATACTAATTGGCACCAATGATGTGCATGGCTTGGTGAGCGTGGTTGATTTTCAAAAAAATTATGAACATATCTTAAAAGAGTTAACCACTAGGACCAAGGCGAAGGTTTATGTGATCAGCATTCCGTATATCGGTTCACGTTCCTTGATATTGCCACCGTATAGCAATTACTTCAATAGCAAGATAAATGAGTTTAATGAGGTTATTCACGCCTTGGCCAAGACTTATGACTTAAAATATATTGATCTGACTACTCCGACCAGGGAAATTCTAAAAGAAAATGGCGCGCACTATGCTGATGATTTATTTCATCCCTCTGCTATTGGTTATGCGTCATGGGCAAAAATAATTTATGACAATATCAATCAGTAACGCCGTTGGGGCGACCCATGTTTTTATTGGAATTTTTTTGGTAGCCTTAATTTTATCACTTCGTCGTCGTTCCGATAGCGAGGTTTTTTCCGTTTCACTGACGCATGAACTCAAGGGTTTGGCGATTTTGGCGATTATTTTTTCTCATATCGGTTATTTTTTGGTCAACGACCATCAGTTTTTGTTTCCCTTGTCGATTATGGCGGGAGTAGGGGTGAATCTTTTCTTGTTTTTATCCGGTTTTGGTTTGGTAGTTAGTTCATTGCAGAAGAAATATTCCATTTGGCAATTTTACCAGAAGCGTTTGTTAAAATTATTAATTCCGTTTTGGATTACTTTGGCTGTCTTCTTTGTGGCCAATTTTTTTATTTTTAAAATCGGATATACTGGGGGTTATATCATGCAGTCATTTCTCGGTTATTTTCCACGAGCTGATTTATCCCTAGATATTAATTCACCGCTTTGGTATTTTACCTTTATCTTATTTTATTATGTGATTTTTCCTGTTGTTTTTATCCGCAAGCATCCATGTGTTTCCGCACTGGTTGTATATGGAATTAGTTATTACATAATACAGCTCAATCCCGTGTTTTTGAAAGAGGTTATGCGCCTATATGAGGTGCATATCTTGGCTTTTCCCATTGGCATGTTTATTGGGGGGATGTTTTTTTCACCTAACAAGGTTCGAAATTATCTCGCTGATAAATTTAAATTACTCGCCACGCGTTTTCGGGAGACTAATTTGGCAGTTAAAATTCGTCACCATAAAGAAAATAAAAGCTGGCAGCATCGCCTACTAGACGCGGCCAAACAAACAGGAGAAGTGGGGTTAATTATCTCTCTATTGGCGTTAATTTTTTACACTGCCTATTATTCCGGAGTGGGAGAATTGCCAGATGTGGAGCAGGCAATCAGTCTGATCACTATGGCTGCGATTCTAGCTCTATTTTTACTTAAAAAGGTTGATATTAATCTGTTTCATATTTTTGGCTTTTATTCTTACGAAATATATCTCTTGCACTGGCCAATTTTATCACATTATGATTTATTTTTGAGATTTATGCCCGCCTGGCTGGCCGTGGTCTTGTATTTGGGGTTGTTTTTGGTCCTGGGCTTGTTGTTAAAAAAGATTTCCAGGGTGATATTTGCATTTTTATATCATTAATTTTTCATTTATTTAAAAAATATGCTATAATTATTTTAAAGTATATTTAATTTTTAAAATAAAAAAGTATGTTGTATAATTTTGTCACCATTGGTGGTGCGACGGAGGATTTTACATTTTTAACTAAGGAGGGGACTTTGATTGACAATCCAGATAATGTTTTGCACCCGCACTTATTGGCTTTTGACTATGGTCAAAAGATGAAAATCGATCATTCTAGTTCAACCTTTGGTGGTGGGGCTGCAAATGCGGCTGTTTGCATGGCGCGTCTAGGGCTTAATGTGACAGCTATTGTTTCGATCGGAATGGATTCTCGTGGTGATGGGATTATTAAGAATTTTCAAAAAAATAAAGTCGGTATTAACTTGGTTCAACGACATAAGGATATCGAGACTGGTTTCTCTTTTTTATTAGAAGGACAAGGCAATGAGCATATTGTTTTTTCTAATCGAGCAGCCAATTCGGCATTGGCAATTTCAGCGGGCCAATATCGGATGATAAGACAAATGGCGTGGATTTATATTTCTTCATTGTCGGGTAAATGGGAAAATGTTTTGGACTCTGTTTTTAAGTCAAAGGTTAAAATTGCCTGGAATCCTGGTCATATCCAGATCAATAGCGGTTACAAAGTCTTGAGTAAATATTTAGAAAAAACAGCTGTTTTGTGTTTAAATTTGGAAGAGGCAACTGAGTTAGTGTATTCTTCAGGTTTGTATAAAAAACAAAATAAGGCTTATTTTGACGATATACAGAACTTGTTAAAGGCAATTAAGAGCTGGGGCGTAGAGATTGTTTTGATTACCCGGGGAGGTGATGGTGCCGATGCTTATGATGGCGAAAATTTTTATCATCAAGGTATTATCAAGGAAGGCAAAAAAATTAATACAACTGGAGCTGGTGATGCTTTTGGTGCGAGCTTTGTGGCTGGATTGAAAATGTTTAAAGGTGATATTCAAAAGGCAATGTGGTTGGGCGCAAAGAACACCTCTTCAATCGTCTCACATCATGGCGCACAGACTGGTTTATTAACCAAGAAAGAAATTTTAAAAAAATAAGATACTAACTAATAAAAAAACTATGGCAAAGAAACAAGACAAAGAACTTACCGACGTCTTACAGGCGGAGGAAAAAAAGTATGTGCCTTCCAAGAAGGTTATCAGCACAGCCAATGTGCCTGATTATGAAAAAACATTAAAAGCGGCGGCGAAAGACACCGTGAAATTTTGGGAAGAGGCAGCTCATGACCTAGAATGGTTCAAGCCTTGGACCAAGGCTTTGGATAGCAGTAAGAAGCCGTTTTATAAATGGTTTGTGGACGGAAAAATTAACATTTCTTACAATGCGATTGATCGTCACATTGGTGTTGATATTAATGGCAAACTTTTAAAAGTGGCAAAAGGCTCAAAAGAAGAAATGATGCGCAAGAAGAATGCCATTTTATGGGAGGATGAAACCGGACGCACTCGTAAATATACTTATTTGCAATTATTTAACGAAGTTAGTAAATTGACAAACGCTTTGCGGAAAGAAGGTGTAAAAAAAGGTGATCGAGTCGCTATCTACATGCCGAATATTCCAGAAACAGCTTTTGCCATGTTGGCTTGCGCGCGCGTGGGTGCCATGCATAGCGTTGTTTATGCCGGTTTCTCAGCAATGGCTTTGGCTGATCGTATTCAAGATGCGAAGGCAAAATTAATCATTACCGCGGATGGTTCTTTCCGTCGTGGCTCTGTGGTTGATTTGAAAACAACAGTTGATGAGGCGGTGAAGACCTGCAAATCAATTAAAAAAGTAATCGTTGTTAAAAATAATAAAAAGAAAGTAGCTTTCAATAAGAAAATTGATGTTTGGTATGAGGACTTTGTTAAAGGCATGCCAATGGAGGCGAAATGTGCACAGATGGACTCTGAAGATCCGGCTTTTGTGCTTTACACTTCTGGCACCACTTCCAAGCCAAAAGGTATTGTTCACGCAGTTGGTGGTTACCAAGTGGGTGTTTTGCGCACAATTAAATGGGTGTTTGATTTGAAAGGCGATGAAATATATTGGTGTACCGCTGATCCGGGTTGGATTACTGGTCATAGTTATATCGTCTATGGTCCTTTGTTAGCTGGTATTACCACTTTGATGTATGAAGGTGTGCCAGATATTCCAAATCCAGATCGTTTGTGGACTATGGTGGAGAAGTATGGTGTAAATGTATTTTATACTGCGCCTACTTTGATTAGAGCTTTGATGCGCTATGGTACAAAGTGGACAAAGAAATATAAGATGCCAAGTTTACGTATTTTGGGTTCTGTTGGTGAGCCGATCAATCCGGAAGCGTGGAAATGGTATCATGAAAATATTGGCAAGAAACGCGTTCCAATTATGGATACTTGGTGGCAAACAGAGACTGGTATGCACATGATTACCCCTTTACCTTCAGCAACTTTGAAACCAGGTAGCGCTTGTAAGCCTTTCCCAGGTATTATCGCTGATGTGGTGGACAAGAAAGGTAAGCCAGTGCCAGTTGGTCATGGCGGTTTCTTGGTAATTCGTAACCAATGGCCAAGTATGATTCGAACAATATTCAACAATCCAGAAAGATATATCAAGACCTATTGGTCAGAAGTTAAAGGTGTTTATTTCGCCGGCGACGTGGCTTTCAAGGATAAAGATGGTTATTTCTATATTCAAGGTCGCACAGATGATGTCTTGAAGATTGCTGGTCATCGAATCGGTACCGCCGAAGTAGAAAGTGCCTTTGTGTCAGATCACAATGTGGCCGAAGCGGCGGTTATTGGTATTCCCGATGAATTGCGTGGTGAAATTATCAAAGCCTTTGTTATCTTAAAACAAGGTGTGACAGGATCAGATGACTTGAAATTGGAATTACGTAAGCACGTTCGTAAGAACATCGGACCGATTGCAGTTATCAAGGATATCGAATTTGTAGCAACTTTGCCAAAGACTCGAAGTGGTAAGATTATGAGACGAGTTTTGAAGGCAAAAGAACTTGGACAAGCCCTAGGGGATACGAGTTCGTTAGTGAATTAATATTTTTGAGTAAAAAAAAGACGGGACGCAGCTTGGTGCTGTGTCCCGTTTTGTGTTCTGGCGCTAATATCCTCGTTTGGCTTTATTCATTTTTTGTTTGGCAATTCGCTTACGTCTATTTTCTTCTGCACTTCTTTGTTGTGCGGCTAACCGCCAAGCCATAGACATTTCCGCTTCTCTGTGCAAGTCCTCATTTTCTATTTTTATCGTATTAGCCATAATCAGCATTCCAAGAAAAGCAACAAAAATAAATCCGAGCCACTTGAAGATTTCAATTTCAGTTGATTGATAGGCGATTTCTAATAAAATTGCGCCAGCGACGGTGATGAAGTAAATCATGCCAAATCTCCTTTTAAGGATTAATACATATAATTTAAAAGAACTAAGCTAATAGTTAAAATTAATGTATTTTTTGTATTTTGTCAATTTTGCTAAAAAAAGGGGGATACAGTGCTGGACTGTATCCCGTTTTGTTGTTTTTATGCCGATACCCGCTGCTGGTTGTTTTGCAGGCCAATCGTGTTGTACCAGGATTTTTTCCTTCTCCTTTGGGTTGAGAGCGCTATTCGGGCGACATTCGCCTTGGCGATTTCCAATTCAGCCAAAGATTTCTCTCTGTCCCAAACATCATCCTCTCTTTTGTCCAGTATCTCGACATATTTGGCGAGGAGGATTTGCTTGCCCTCGTTTTCTTTTTCCAGTGAGCGATTTCTTATCATCAGATGGACGCGTCGTGAATCACTATAAAGCAAATAGGCGAAGACGATGATGAGCAAAAAAGAGCCGATAAAAAAAGAGTTGATGGGGTGATTGACATAGTATGCCATTATATAATCCTCAAGTGTTACTTCCATGTCCGTTCTCCTTTGTGTGTTTTTAATATTCAGTTGTCAAAAGAGCTAAAATAATTATTAAACTTAGCACATTTTTTATCTTTTGTCAATGGCGGGCGAAAACAATAGAGGAATTTATGTTTTTTTAGTGCTAATTATAGCTGTAAATTTAATGTTGAAGATGTGCTTGAATGATGATATAATAAAAGTAATGAAATTTGAAAAAAAATAGGATGCAGCTATTGCTGCATCCCTTGCTGAATTTCTTGCTGGATGTTGTTTGTTTGTATTGATGTGTTTTTTTGACTTGGTTCCCCGTATTGGTAGGCAATGATCAGGCAAATGATTGCCAGTTGTCCCCATTTTCTTTTTTTAAATCTTGAGATTGTGAGTAGTAAAAAAAGAACAGGCAAAAGCATGTTAAAAATATCGTGTAATGACATGAAAGACCTCCTCTTTGTTTATTTTAGTATGTGTATAACGTTTCCTATATGATAATCTATTTTAAAAAAGTCGTCAAATAAATTTGCCCTCACCCCAGCCCTCTCCCGCCAGGGTGAGGGAGTATCAAATATGATTAAAAAGCTTTTTTCCGGACAAATTAATAGTATTATGGTGGCAGCGCTTTTAGTGGCGATGTCTTCTTTGGCGAGTCGCTTTTTAGGTGTTTTTCGAGATCGGATTTTAGCGGGTGAGTTTGGGGCGGGCGACACTTTGGATATTTATTACGCCGCTTTTAGAATTCCGGATTTTATCTTTAATCTTTTAATTTTGGGTGCCTTGTCGGCCGGCTTTATTCCAATTATTACCGGTTTGATTCGCGATCATGAATGCAAAAAAGAGCAATTAATTTTTAAAAATCCAAATAAGGAAGTTTGGGAGTTGTCGAGTAATATATTGAATATTTTGGGAATTGCGATGTTTGGAATTTCCCTTGTCGGTATTATTTTTGCTCCCTGGATTATGAAAGTAATTACGCCGGGTTTTGGCGTGGATAAACAAGCACAGGTGGTGAGCTTGACGCGGATTATGTTCTTGTCTCCATTGTTTTTGGGTATTTCTAGCGTTTTGGGCGGTATTTTACAATCGTTCAAGCGTTTTTTTGTTTATTCCTTTTCGCCGATTATGTATAATTTGGGAATAATTTTGGGTGCCCTTTATTTAGTACCTCTGTGGGGAGTTTACGGTTTGGCCTGGGGGGTGGTGTTTGGTTCATTTTTGCACATGCTAATTCAGTTGCCAGTAATATTTAGCATGGGTTTTAAATATCAAGCGATTTTGAATTTTAAAGATAAGAATATTATTAAGATTGGCCGCATGATGGGACCGCGGATTATGAGTTTGGGAATTTCACAGATTGAATTACTGTCAATTACCGTGATTGCTTCCACGTTGCCAAGTGGCTCCTTGTCTGTTTTTAATTTTGCCAATAATTTACAGTCATTTCCGATTGGTGTCTTTGGGATTTCTTTGGCAATTGCCGCATTTCCAACTTTGTCCGCCGTGGCTTTCAATGAAAAGAAATTAGTGGAAAACTTTTCGAATGTTTTTCGACAGATTATGTTTTTTATTATTCCGGCCATGGTTTTGTTTTTGACCTTGCGGGCACAGATTGTACGCGTCGTCCTCGGTTCGGGTAGTTTTGATTGGAATGACACAGTGCTTACTTTTGAAACTTTGAAATTTTTTGCCTTTTCGCTTTTTTCTCAAGCTGCTTTACCACTTTTGGCCCGGGTTTTTTATGCGCGACATAATTCCAAAATGCCCTTTTATGTCGGCATTTTTAGTGCAGCGATTAATGTTGGCTTAGCTTTGTATTTTGTGCGCAGTGGTGATATTTCCAGCCTGGCTTTGTCATTCTCAATTGCCAATACTTTGAATTTTGTCTTGCTATGGATAATGTTACGTCGTGAAGTGGGCAGGGACTTGGATGAGAAGCGCATTATCACCTCAATTTTAAAATTAGCCGTGGCTGGGGTTTTTGCCGGTTGGTCAATTCAAAGTGCCAAAATTATGATTGCGGCTTATGTGAACATGGATAAACTATGGGGTGTTTTTTTGCAAGGTTTTATTGCGGGCATGATTGGTCTTTTGGTTTTTGCCGCCTTTGCTTCATTGTTGCGTAGCGAAGAATTCTTTTATTTTTGGAATGCTTTTAAGAAGCGAATACCGTGGCGAAAGATTGAGACTGGAGATCAGGGCGAGGCGCGTGGAATTTAAAATTTTAAATTAAAAATATATTTATGAAATACCTAAAATATCTCATCGCTGTTATAATTATCATCCCGGTTATTGGTGTCTTGAATTACAAATATGCCGTTAAATCTCCTTTTAATACACGCGGCGAGAATCTGATTTTTGTTGTGCAAAAAGGTGATGGTGTCCGACAGATTGCATCCAATTTGCAAAGTGCTAAATTGATAAATTCAGCTCTGTTTTTTAATATTTACGCCAAGAATAATAATTTGGCCACAAAATTTCAAGCGGGTGAGTATGAATTGAGTGCTAAATCATCCATGGGTGAGATTGCAGATATTTTGGTGAAAGGCAAGGTGATTCGTAAAGAAAAAGAAGTAAAGTTTATTGAAGGTTGGACTACAAGAGAAATGGATGCTTATTTAGTGAAGGCGAATATTATTCAGTCTGGTGATTTATTAGACTACTCCAAAAATGAAATTGGCAATTTGAAAACTAATTATGATTTCTTGAATGATTTGCCAGTAAATGCGACACTTGAAGGTTTTTTGTTTCCCGATACCTATAAAATTCACGAAAATGCTAAGTTGGATACTGTCGTAAAAAAAATGTTGAGCAATTTTAATGGTAAATTAACGGAGGATATGCGTGCGGATATCAAGAAACAAGGCAAGACTATTTATGAAATTGTCACCATGGCTTCATTGATTGAAAAAGAGGTGAAGAGTTATGATGATAAACGCATGGTGTCGGGAATTTTTTGGAATCGAATCAAGAACGGCCAGGCTCTGGAGTCTTGTGCGACCCTGGCTTATATTCTGGGTGTGAATAAAAAACAATACACTTATGAAGATACCAAAATTGATTCTCCATATAATTCCTACATGAATCGCGGCTTACCACCGGGGCCAATCAGCAATCCGAGTATTAATGCGATTAAGGCGGCAATTTATCCGATTGCCAATGATTATGTGTACTTTTTGAGTCGTTTTGATAATGGTGAAACGGTATTCAGTAAGACCTATGATGAACATTTGCTTAATAAGGCTAAATATCTTAAATAACTTTTTCAAAAAAAAGAAAAAGTGCTATAATATTATCAATGTTTGACGATGATCACAACAAAAGAATAAATCCTTATCTCCAGGGACAGCAGGCTCAACCGAAGAGCTTATTTGATGATGGAGAAACGAAATCTCAAAAAGCACTCATTGTTATTGCTATTATAGTCGTTGCCACAATTGTGGCTTTTTTATTTTATAAATACGAAACCAGAAAGAATGGCTATAATCCAGCTGACCTCTTACAATCGAATAATGCTATAGAAATTAGTAAGTTGCCGATTGAAATTAAGGATGAAGTTAGCAGTAGTACGGAGAGTTTAATAACCAAAGAAAATTCAAGTGAGAAATTAACTTTTGGTAATTTTTATAAAAAACAAGAATTTCCTTACAAGCAGATCGACGCTTCTTATGAGTTGCCGATAAATATTAAGTCGGCTACCACCAATTACTATGACTTTTCTCGAAAGATTAATTTAGATCAAGAAACTATTGATAGGTTAAATAAAAATGGTTTTGCGATTGCAAAAAATACTGTCGCTGGCGATAAGCGCGATTTTTGGAACACTTATCAGAAATTAGTTAGTCTAAATGTGCCAATAATGATTACTAGTGATTTTTTGATGTATTATTTTGAAAATAACATTAAATCAATTTATAAAGAAATTGAAAAATCTGTTTTTTATGACAATCTTTGGGATATTAATATGGCGATGTATAACAAGGCCTTGGTGCGTTATCGAACCTTAGCTAGTGGTAATGATGCTGAAAATAACCCATTACTAGAATCGGCGAGATTGGAACTGTCTTTTTTTGCGACCGGACTGAAACTTCTTGAGCCAAGAAACGTACAGATTAGTGGCACTAAGTTGATTGATGAAAACAAGTTTAGTCCGCAGGAAATTAAAAAATATACCTTTGAGATTCCTGATTATTTAAAAAATGGTACGATTGAAAAAGAAATTGCTTTTATAAATGAAGCTAATGGTGAACACCGATCGCCGATTTTTTTCTATAATAAAGATTATTCAACATTTAGAGTTCCAAACGCCTACAGGAATAATGCAAAATTGTATAATTTCTTTTTGGTTACCGAGTGGATGAGGACCGAGTTTCCGCTTTATCAACAGTCGGCTGAATGCCCAAAGTGCCTCTTGGATTATGATGATTGGAAAATCAATCTTGGTGCGGCTAGTTTTATTTCTGATGATTTGTATAAAGATTTAGAGTTGAAGAATAAATGGGCGATTGTTTATAAGTATATTTCTTTCTTTTCCGGCCTACGCCAGGACTTAACTTTTTTAAACTATAATGCTGCGTTTGTAAAGTTGTTTGGCGAAAACTATAATCTGGAAAATATTTTTGCTAGAGAAAATCCCAATGAACAAAAAGATTTTGCAAGTATTCAAAATGAATTATCCAATTATGCCTTTTCTGAAATTGAGGGGACATACTCAAGAGAGTTAAAGAATAGGAAAAATTTAGGCATGCGACTTTTGCAGGATTATTTCTGGCCGAATGATCATATTTTTGATTATCTATCCGGACCGGAATTGAGAAAAAATAAAAATAACGGAGCAAAATTAATTACCGAATGTGTTACGAATCGAGTAGTTTATCGTTGTAATAGCTTTGGCTTAGATATTGTTAATTTATTAAAACCGATTGATAGTGGCTATTCCTATTTTACAAGCAATACCTTGGAATATTCCGGTTATCAAGAAAGGCAAAATAATATTTTTCAACAAATAGCGAATTTTAATACAAATGCATGGAATAATAATATTTATTGGATGACATTGGATATGTCTCGACCGATACTGGAGCAGAAGAGTAATACAACTTATGCCAAAAATCCTTTATGGCAAACTGAAAAGAGCTATAACACCGTCCTTGGCTCTTGGGTGGATATTCATTTGGTGGGCGACGAGTTTGTTAATTATTCGAATAGTACAGTGATTGCTGAAAGTAATCTAGGTGGTAATTCCTGCAATAAATATAATATTGTCGAACAAGATATTGAATTTATAAATGAATTGATATCAAGAGGGGAAATGCTTTCTGGGTTGACAGATGCTTTGGATATGTCAAAAAATACCAATGGTGTCTCAATTAAGTTAAAGAAGTTGACTGATGAATTGAGGAAATTCCGCGAGATAGAGAAGGCGGAATCAGAGGGGGTGCTTGTGGCAGAGGATGATTGTCGTTTTATTAAAACTTTTGTCAATAATTATTCCGCGAAAGAAGGCGATGCCAACTTCTTTATTGTTGGTCAAGATGGCGGCTCTGTAAGAGAGAGTAATAATGGCGCCAAGTTATTATTTGTTGTTAATCAAGACGCCGAAGGTAAGAAAACAATTACCGCTGGACCTATTTTTGATTATCAAGAAAGTCGTCTCAGATAAAGCTTCCTCTCCCCGCCAGAAGAGAGCTGGGGTGAGGGTTTACTTCGAGTACTTAAAAACATAAACCTCATTATTGATATTCTCAAAAGAATCAGCTTCATTCTTTGCCTCTTCAAGTATTCTTGGAAAAGCCCACCAGTATTTGTTTAAAATAAAATAAACCGTTTGTGCGCCAACAATGTCCATTGCCTTGTTGGCGTTTTCTTTGCTCGGTTTTTCGTAAATCATTTTAAGATATTGTTGATATAGAATTCCGCCGGTGGGAATGGAGTAGTAGAAAACGTCCTCATTGTTGACGGCATAGTATTTTTTGAATTCAAATTCATGAAGGGCGGCAGCGCTAACTTGTTGGTTGGCGAGGACGATATAATCACCCTGGGCGTTGTTATTTATCCACTGCACGGCTTTGACATCGTCTAGACTAGTGGAAGTGCCGTGTGAATTGAAATAATTGTCATAACGCGGGTATGAGCCATAGAGATTGATTGAGATAATAACAGCTAAACTGCTAGTAAGAATGATTCTGGTGGTTTTATTTTGATGTAGGATGTCGTCGGCTATTTTATATAGGGCCAAAATTGCCAAGGGGGTGGAAAAAATAATCGTAACCACTAAAAGTCGATTGGCATAATCGCTACGCTCATAATCGATTAAAAAATCAAATGGTTGGAGGATTATAAATAAATAAGAAATTAGAGATGAAAGAATCATTAAAATATAAATAAAATGTTGCGGAAAATTTCGTTTGTTTTTCCAGGCAATAAAAATTCCAAAGCCGGTCAAAAGGATGATGATGTATTGCCAGTTAAAACCGATGAGATAGGCGGTGTTGAGCCAAATGTTTTGTTGTTGGGGGATAATGATCTTTAACCAGGAGAAGTCGAGGATATTTTTGAAAATTGCCAGGCTAAAATTTAAATGATTTTTGTTTAAGGTTAAAAAAAGGACCGGCAGTGTGAATGATGATAATAAAAACAGACCTGAGTATAAATATTTTTTCTTCGGCGAATGGTCAAAATTAAAAATAGTCAGATATGCAGCCACGGTTAAGGCGGGTATGCCGGCAATGGGTTGAATAATAAAGGCGCTGAAAGCGAGAAGATAAATCAGGATGAGGTCTAGGTAGTTTTTGCAGACCAGACTGAACAAAACACTAAGCAATAAAAATAAATAAGCCAAATTTTGCGGAGTAGAAAGAATGAAAATATTAAAAGGCAGGATGAGTAGTGCTAAAACCGTAAATTTGATTTTTTTGTCATTATCAAGCCAGCGCCTGAGAGTGCTGATAATAGTGATTGGTAAAAAAAGACTAGCCATGACCGGTACGATAAATTTATTTAACAGGAAAACTGGAATTAGAAATATTTTGTGCAGGGCGATAATTACAGAATAATAACCGGCGTAATAAAAAGTCTTTGGCGTGATAAAGCCGAACTTGATGATGTGATTAATGGTAGCTTCGTGAATGTAGGGGTCAAAGCCGTAGCCTAGTTTATAGACAAAAGCAGCAATAGCAAAGCTGATGAAATAGTGAATGGATAAAAGAAGGGTGGATAAATGGTTTTTCTTGGCTATATTGAGGAGGAGGACAAGAGTTGCTAATAAATAAATGATGAAAAAATAACCGGGGATTATGGTCCATGGTGAAATAACTGAATTCGGGGTAGCGTTTTTCAGTAAAATAAAAATTAGCCTGAAGGCCAAGAGGAGATACACAGTAGGAATTATCCAATTGCGCGAGTAAAGGTTGATTTGTTTTTCATTTTTGAAATTGACTTTTTTGTTTAATGTTATTATAATAAAAAAAATGAGTACGGATGTGACTATGGTCAAAAAAAGGCCTAAATTATTAAGGGCATATATTTTGTAGATAAGTCCGCCAATCGAAATGATTAAGGAGATTAATATTAAACTGTATTTTAAAAGTTTTTCCATAAGTTTATTTTAACTTAAAAATTGGCAAAAAACAAGAAACATAAATTTTGTCATCCTAGAGCGAGGCGATAGGATATCAATCTTTGGAAATGAAAATGAATATTTTGAAAAAAAATTGGCATCTGATTTTACTGACTATTTTGACGGTATTATTTTTTTTGACGACCAGTTATTTTAATTACAAAACGCAAGAATTCCAAAAATCAACTGGCGAAGGGGTTGATTTTGTGAAGTGGACATCACCGGACGAGACGGCTAATTATGTCTTTACTAAGTATTACGCTCAAGAAAATAAATTAATAATTCGCGAAAATTATAATTTAATGGCGAGCGATATTATGCGGCCGCGTAGTTTTCGTTCTGATCATGGTGATATTAAGCCGGTCAGTTTTTTGGGAATTATTTTGGTCTATGGCACAATTGCGAAGGTATTTTCTTATCGCGTGATACCGTTTTTGACGCCACTATTCGCCTCCTTTGGTTTAATTTTTTTCTATCTATTAGTGCGCAAGATTTTTAGCAAAGAAAATGCCTTGATGTCGACTTTTATTCTGGCTTTTTTCCCATCTTATGTTTATTACACAGTTAGAAGCATGTTCCATAATGTTTTGTTTACTGTTTTTTTGGTAATTGCTTTGTATTTTGGAGTAATGATGGTGGAGCGTTTTGAGGGGACCAAGAAAAAAACGATATTGAAAGGTTTGTTTTTTGCGATGCTGTCTGGTTTATTTTTAGGGCTCAGTGTTATAACCAGAACATCAGAGTTGATGTGGATTTTGCCGATGGTGCTAGTTATTTGGATTTTTAATATCAGAAAAATCGGTTTTTATCGTCCGATAGTGTTTTTGGTGTTTTTACTTGTCGCCCTGTTGCCTGTTTTTCATTTTAATACAATATTGTATGGCGCCCCTTTGTCGGGTGGCTATTCAGAAATGAACAGTTCAATTCAAAACCTTAAAGATTCAGGATCGCAAATTTTCCAAACAACCGTGAGTGGTAATTTTAAAAATTATGCCGGTATAATTGCCAAGGTCAAGGAGACTTTATTTTATTTCGGTATCCATCCGCGCCAAAGCGCGCATATGTTTTTGTATTATTTTGTTGAAATGTTTAATTGGCTCTTTTGGTTGGGCTCAGCCGGAATTTTATTATTTGTTGCCAAGTTTAAAAAGAGCAAAAAAAGACAGTGGGTGTTTTTATTGTCCTTGTCGGTGATTTCTTTTATTTTGGTAATTTATTATGGCAGCTGGACTTTTTATGACAATCCGGATCCACGTAGTCATACAATTGGTAATTCATACACGCGCTATTGGTTGCCAATGTATTTAGGCATGATTCCGTTTTTTGTTTATTTATTAGTGCAAATAAGTCGGACAATCGCCAAAGTGGTAATTAGTAAGAATGAGCGCGTTGGACACGTTTTTTTTAATTTTCATATTTCCCGAAAATTTTTCACTAATGCGATGCGAGCAATAGTGCTCATCGCAATCTTTTTTTGGTCAGCAAATTTTTTGTTAGCTGGCTCCGAAGAGGGTCTGGTTTATTTATATGAAAAAAGTACAAGGACCAGAGCGGAGTGGCGCGATTTAATTAGCTTAACGGAAAATAATTCTGTATTAATTACTCGATATCATGATAAATTAGTATTTCCAGAGAGGAAGGTGATTGTTGGTGATTTTACTGATCCCAACATGGTGGTTATTTACGCAGAGCTAGCTGGAAAATTGCCAGTTTATTATTATAATTTTTCTCTGCCACCGAAAGATGTTGAATATTTAAATACACGCAAATTGGTAGAGTTTGGTATACAGTTAAAGGTAATTAAGAGATTAAATTATGATTTTACACTTTATAAGATTGTAAAAACTAAGTAATTTTGTTGAAATAAATGTTTGAAATAATAAAAAAATCCAAAAATAATCAAGCACGAGCAGGTATCTTGAAAACGGCACATGGTGAAATACCGACACCTTTTTTTATGCCAGTAGCGACGCAAGGGACGGTTAAGCACATTTCCGGCGAGGATATGCGCAGGTTGGACGCGTCGATTTTATTATCCAATACCTATCATTTAATGTTGCGACCTGGAGAGGCCTTGATTAAGAAATTCGGTGGCTTGCATCAATTTATGAATTGGGAAAAACCGATTTTGACGGATAGCGGTGGTTTTCAAGTTTTTTCCTTGGCGGGTAATAAAAGTAAGACCGGTAAAAGCTTGGTGCAATTAAATAGTGATGGTGTAAAATTTAAATCCTATATTGACGGCCGAAAATATGACTTGACACCGGAAGAATCTTTGCGGATTCAAATGGACTTGGGTGTGGACATTGCCGTTTGTCTTGATGAGTGCGTGGCTTTGCCGGCGGAGAGAAAATACGTCGAAGAGTCGGTGGCGTTGACCACTCATTGGGCGGCGAAGACGAAGAAATACTTGGAACAAGTTAAAAAGAAGAAAAAGGCTGTACCCTTGGTACATGCCGTCATTCAAGGTGGCCTGGACAAGGAGTTGCGTTTGCGGAGTTTGAAAGAATTGATTGAGGTTGGTTTTGATGGCTATAATATCGGCGGTTTGAGTGTGGGGGAAACGGCGAAGGAAATGTACAAGGTGCTAGATTATTTAACTCCAGAAATGCCCGAGGACAAGCCGAGATACTTGATGGGGGTTGGTTATCCAGAAAATATTGTCGAAGCCGTCAAGCGCGGTGTGGATATGTTTGACTGTGTTATCCCTACTCGCGAAGGTCGTCATGGTCGTATGTTTGCCTGGAAAAAGAATTCCAAAAAGATCCCGATGGGGAAGACGTGTGCGACCAAGACATTTTATGATACAATAGCAATTGGTAATGCGAAATTTGCTAATGATTTTTCGCCAATAAATAAAGATAGTAAATTGCCAGAGTTACGCAATCTGTCCAGGGCTTATTTGCACTATTTATTTAAAATAAAAGAACCACTAGGCAGTCGTTTGGCGAGTCTAAATAATTTGGAGTTTTATCTTGACCTTATGGAAGAGATAAGACAAAGTCTTAAAAACGAAAAATAGGGGGACGAAAAATGAAAATAATCATTGGTCTCGCGGTTGATAGTTTTTTGAGATTTTGTAAAAAAACAATTTCGACTAATCGCTGTCGTAATGCGACAACTGATGGTCGAAGGGATTATTCCCAAGCGTGGAGTAGAAAAATAAAAAGGGCTAAATAAAAAATGCCTACGAAGCCGGACAAAGATCCGGCTTTTTTATTTATAAAAAAAAGTGCGACCACTGGGTAGTGGTCGCTTGGGTGCGGTTATTATTTTAAGCCACCGCGGCTTTTTGTTTTTCCTTTTCAGGGTTGTGGGCGTATCGTTTTAAGGTGGATTTGCTATTGACAAGTTCCTGAAATTTTTCTTGGCAATCGTAATTGAGGAATCGATTTACGACTTTTTTTCCAGAAAAAACAGCGACGTGCTCCTGTCCGTTCACGATCGGTTTGCCGCTGAACTTGCAGGTGGTGTCTCCGCCCTTCATTATCACTTTTTTAACAATAAGACTTGCCAAGCTTCTACCTCCGTTTGTAAAGTTATTCAGAAAAACGAAAAAGAACAACAAAATTATTTTATCAGATATTAGCGTTTTGTCAATATTGGCGGTGTGCCCATTTTTATTTGTAATTTAATGCAATTTTTAGTATAATAATGATATAATAAAGTTATTAACAGATTTTAATATATGCCTAAAAAGATATTGATAATTGAGGATGATGCTAATGTGATGCATAGTTTGGGGGCGCAATTTCGGGTGGGCGGATTTGAGGTTTCTTTTAGTGATGGTACGGATTTTATTGGGAGTTTGATTGCGAAGATTAAGGTTGATAAGCCTGATTATATTGTTTTGGACTTAGTGTTGCCCAATATGGATGGTTTTGAGCTTTTGAATCGGATCAAGGCGGATGAAGATATTTTTATCACACCAGTATTTGTTTTTTCTGATATGAGTGATGCAGATGTGCGGGCTCGTTGTCACAATTTAGGCGCAGATTATTATTTCTTAAAAGAGGAATTAAATATTGATGAGTTTGTAGCTAAAGTTAAAAAAATAATTCAAAATAGAAGCAAATTAAATGACTAAAAAAAATAAAAAAAGAATAATAATTGCAGTTGTATTATTTGCGCTGGCAGGTGCCATAGCGACTTATTTTTCATTGGCAAATAAAACCACGACAGTTTATACTACCACGAAGGTTCAGAAGAGTAATATTGTACAGACAGTGAGTGAGACAGGAACAGTAAAGGCGGATAATGAGATTAATTTGAGTTTTGCTAATTCTGGTAGGGTAAATATTATTAATGCCAAGGTTGGTGACCAGGTCAAGGCCGGTCAGGTTTTGGCTGAGTTGGATTACGCAGCGCTAAATATTAGAAAACAGGAGGCTGAAGCCGGTTTACAGGTGGCTCGTGGTAATTTATCAAAATTAATCAGCGGCGCGACGTCTCAGGATATTGCCATTGCTCAAGCCAATGTTGCACAGGCGCAAAAATCCTACAATGCGGCTGCAAGCAACTTGGATAAAATTAGAAAAACCGTTAATGAAAATATTAGTCAGGCACAAAAAACTTTGAACGATTTGCAGTCTGGTGCCAATACTGACGTTACCCCGTCTGAACAGGCGATTGCGACCGCGCAGGTCAATCTAGGCAATACCAAAATGATTTACCAGAAAGATATTGATAATAATGTGAAAAATACCTTGGTGAGTGTGAGTGATAAATTAAATGTGATTAATAATTCCTTGGATGTTTTGAATCGAACTCTAAATGATGAGGATGGTGAGGATTTAATTAGTGTCAAGAACACCACATATTTAACTGCAACCAAGCTAGAGTATAATCTTGCAGTTGATTATTTGAACAATGCCAAGATCTCGTTGGCAAAAGCGAATGCGGATAAATCAAATGGAAATGTTCAAGACGCCGTTGATGATGCCTGGAAGGTGGTCAATGAAGCTAATACTGCTTTGCGTGATTGTTATAGCGCTTTGGAAAATTCCATTATATCAGCTAAGTTTAATCAGGCCGACTTAGATGCTTTGAAAGCTTCAATTAATAGGGAACAAGGTTTAGTTAGTGCGGCAGTCTCAGTAGTGCAACAGGCTATGCAAAGCCTTGATGGTGTGATTGTGAATTATGAAACCAAGGTTTCGACAGCTGAAGACGCATTGGCGCAGGCGCGAGCAAACTATAACGATGCCGTTAATAGAGCTAAAAATACGCTAACAACAGCCAAGATATCTGGTGATCAACAAATTAATTCCGCTCAGTCTAGTGTAGACTCAGCTCGTGTAGCGCAGGCGGTTGTCCAGGCGCAATTGGCTAAAATTTTAGCGCCAGCTAATACTTATGATGTTGATTTGACACAATCACAGATAAAGCAAGCTGAGGCCAATTTAAATGGAGTAATCAAGCAGATCGATGATAATAAAATAAAGGCACCGATTGACGCTGTCGTAACTCGTGTTGATTATTCTGTTGGTGAGCAAGCCACCCCCGGCAAGGTGGTGATTGCAATTTTGGGGGAAAATAATTTCAAAATCGAAGTCTTGATTTCGGAGGCGGATATTTCCAAATTAAAAATTGGACAAAATACAGAGATTACCCTCGACTCATATGGTGAAAATATTAAATTCAATGGCGTTGTGAATTTTATTGAACCAGCTGAAACCGTCATACAAGAAGTTATTTATTATAAGGTTATTGTCCTATTTACAGAAAAAAGTATTTCCTATACTATTAAATCAGGAATGACCGCGAATATTGTCATTATAACTGAAAATAAAGAAAATGTTTTGATTATTCCAAGTCGCGCTATGATTGATCGAGCGAGTGGCGAAAAATTTGTGCGAATTTTGCTTAATGATAAAGAAGTTGTTGAAAAAGACATTAAAATTGGGATTAAGGGCGATGACGGATTGGTTGAAGTTGTATCGGGCGTGAATGAGGGTGAGAGTATTATCACGAAGATTACTGAAAACTAAAATTATTTATTATAAATTAATAAACAAAAACCTATGTTTAATTTTTTCAAAGGAGAACAGATGCCTAGTCATCAAGAAACAACCGACAGTAACCAAGAAAAAGAGTCTGTTTTGTCAGCTCGAGAAAAAATAGATGAGGCATTTAGTCGTTTTAAGCAACAAGCCTAAGGAAAAATAAATAAAAAATTAAAAATCCGCCGTCACCAAAGCTGTGGCGTGGCGAAGCAAAAATATGACAGAAGAAAATTTTAAGGGAAAATTAAATAGCTTGATTACTGATTCTGACTTAAATACTGATCACAAAATTCTTTGGGAGATTTTTTCTAAAATTTCAATTCCCGAAGAGGATGAAGCGGTTTATGAGGCAGCAAGTGAAAGTAATGAAAATCTACATCTATTAACAGAACATTTACGTGATAAGATTTGGGATATGAAAAATAATGATGCGGAAACTTGGGCAAGATTGGTGGCTGATGAGCAAAGATATGCCAAGGTGTTAGAAAGCTAAAAATAATTTTTTATAAGAAACAACAATGTTGATTAAGGTAGAAAATTTACAAAAAGAATTCCACTCCGGAGAGGTCGTGACAAAAGTATTGCACGGCCTTTCTTTTGGTATAGCTGAAGGGGAGTTTGTGGCGATAATGGGACCATCTGGTTCTGGTAAGTCCACCTTGATGCATATTTTAGGCCTTTTGGATCGAGCAACAGAAGGACATTATTTTTTGGACGGCAAAGATGTGGTTAAATTAGATGATGAGGAATTAGCAATTTTGCGTAATGAAAAAATTGGTTTTGTTTTTCAGTCTTTTAATTTATTACCTCGAACGACGGTTTTTGAAAATGTAAAATTACCACTAACGTATTCCAAAAATAAAATTGACATGGATCAACGAGTTAAAGAAGTACTTGAAAGCGTTGGCCTTGGTCATAGAATGGACTATTATACTAATCAAATTTCCGGCGGTGAAAAACAGCGCGTCGCTATTGCACGAGCCTTGATTAATAAACCCTCGGTTCTTTTTGCTGATGAGCCCACTGGTAATTTGGACTCTAAATCTGGTGTACAGATTATGCAGATTTTGCAAAAGTTAAATGATGCCGGCAATACTATTATTCTTGTTACTCATGAAACCTACACGGCTGAACATGCGAAGCGTATTGTTCTCGTGCGCGATGGAGAAATTGTTTCAGATCAACCAGTCATTAATAGAAGATTTGCAAAAGATGGAGAGCTTCTAAAATAATTTTTAATTTCGAATTTTGAATTTTGAGTAATTGATGATTTTAAAAAATTAAAAATTAATTCATTTAAAATTGATTCAAAATTTAAAATTAAAATTTAAAAATTTCGGCAATGATCTCAATTGGGCAATCAGTTAAAAACTCGATTACGGCGCTTCTCAGTAATAAAATGAGAAGTTTTTTGACTATGCTTGGAATTATTATCGGTGTCGGGGCGGTAATCGTAATTATGGCAGTTGGCGCTGGTGCACAGAGTTTGATATTGTCACAGGTCAAGACTTTTGGCTCTAATTTAGTCGGCGTATTGCCTGGCAAATCAGATAATAACGGTCCGCCGGCTTCAGCGATGGGTGTAGTAATTACAACTTTGACTTATGAGGATGCCATGGCCATGAAAGACAAAAAAAATGTGCCAAACTTGGTTGATATTGTTGCTTATTCAAAAGGCGCCGGTAGTTTGCAATGGCAGTCAGCTTCTTATGATACGACAATTTCCGGGATATCTTCCGGTTATTTAAATGTGGAGGGTGGCAATGTGCAAGAGGGTCGTTTTATCGCAGAAGAAGAGGAGCGTAATTTATCAAAGGTGGTTGTGCTCGGTAGTACGGCTAAGACTGAGCTATTTGGAGAGTCGCCTGCGGTTGGGCAAAGAATTAAAATTAAGAAACAGATGTTTGAGGTTATTGGTGTAATGGAGGAGAGGGGCACGGTCGCTTTTCAAGATTATGATGACCAAGTTTTTATTCCAATAATGACAATGCAAAAGTTAATTGCCGGCGTCAATCATGTTGGCATGATCAGGGCTAAGGTTGACTATGAGGAAAATCTAAATGAGGCAGTTCTTGATATGCAAAAAACGCTTCGTGAAAGACATGATATCACAGAACAAGACGGTAGTCAGGATGATTTTGACGTGCGAAGCGCGGCGCAGGCGATTGATATGATTGGTACTATTACCGATGCTTTGAAGTTTTTCTTAGCCGCTATGGCTGCCTTGTCATTGATAGTGGGAGGAGTTGGAATTATGAATATTATGTTAGTGACGGTAACTGAAAGAACGCGTGAAATTGGTTTGCGCAAAGCTATTGGCGCCAATAACGCTAACATTATGAATCAATTTTTGATTGAGGCGATTGTAGTAACAACTATCGGCGGTCTTATCGGGATTGTTAGTGGCATAATTATTTCCTATCTTATTGCCGTCGTGGCGGTAAAGCTGGGATATGATTGGGAGTTTGTTGTGACACTGTCATCGGTAATTTTATCCATTAGTGTTTCGGCTTTTGTTGGGCTTGTTTTTGGAATATATCCAGCACGCAAAGCATCGAGGCTTGAACCGGTGGAAGCGCTGCGCTATGAATAATATACTATGTTAATAAATACTATTGTAAAAAGTTCAATCACGGCCATGTTGGCGAATAAAACCAGAACAAGTCTGACAATTTTAGGTATGGTGATTGGTATTTCGGCAGTTATTGTTGTTTATTCTGCTGGAGCGGGAATTGAGAGCTTGATTGTTGGGCAGGTGGAGTCTTTCGGAACCAACGTGGTGATGAGCGAGGTGCGGATTCCGACTGGGAAGAAAAGCCAGACCTCTAAAGATATGCAGAGTGGAGCGGCGATGGCTCAGGGCGTGCAGGTGACAACATTAACAGCCGGTGACTTGGATAAAATAAATAAAATTCCCAATGTGATTACTAGTTATGGCAGTATTATGGGGCAAGAACAGGTTAGCTATGAAAATGAAATGAAAAAAACTTTTGTTTTTGGAACAAACAAGAGTTATATAGACATTGATGCCAGTGAAGTAGAGGAGGGAAGTTTTTTTACCGACGAAGAGGAAAACTCATTGTCTGAAGTGGTGGTATTGGGTAGTAAAATAAAAGAACAACTTTTTGGTGAAAATGATTCCTTGGGCAAAATAATAAAAATTCGCAAAAATAAATTTCGCGTTATTGGAGTAATTAAGGAGCGAGGATCGGTAATGGGTGTAAATTATGATGAATTTGTTTTTGTGCCCTTAAAAACCTTGCAGAAAAAAATGATGGGCATCGATTATATGACCTATGCCGTGCATGAAATCAAGGATTTGAGTATTGCCGAGGACACAGCCGAGGAGATACGATATATACTGAGAGAGAATCATGATATTCCGCAACCAACCATCGATGCTAATGGTGTGGCGGATTTGAGCAAGGATGATTTTCGTGTGGCGACCATGGCGGAGACGATGGATATTCTTAATACGATCACGGGCGCCATTACTTTGTTGCTTTTGGCAATCGTGGCTATTTCGTTGATTGTGGGTGGAGTTGGGATTATGAATATTATGTATGTGATTGTGAGTGAGCGAACAGCCGAGATTGGCTTGCGTATGGCGGTCGGGGCGCAGAAGAGTGATATCTTATATCAGTTTTTAACTGAATCGATTATTATTACCATCTTTGGCGGTATTTTTGGGGTAATTTTTGGGGTGTTAATATCATTTTTGATTGCCCTGGGGGCTAATTCGTATGGTTTGAATTGGGACTTTGTCATACCGATAAAAAGCTATATTGTGTCCCTTGGTTTTTCTTTTGTCTTTGGTGTTTTGTTTGGTATTTATCCCGCTCAAAAAGCAGCGAAGTTGAATCCAATTGACGCTCTACGAAAAGAATAGCCAAAAATAGCTTAAAACATGACTAAAAAATTAAATTGATTTTCTTCTTATATCCTGTTATAATATCATTATGTTTAAAAAGGAAAAACAAATTGACATCAATTTTTTGGATACGCTAAAAAATGTCAGAAAAGTCTATGACAAGCTGCCGCTAATTAGAGAAAGGAAAAGAAGGGTTGTGGTGGACAAAGCGTTGAAATACTTCGGTTGGACAATGGTCGGCTTTTTTGTTTTAGCCTTTATTTTTTTATTATTTAATGCGGTTAACCTGGTAAATATTTTTAATGAGTTGAGAAGCGGCAAGAATAATATTGATCAAGCTATTTACTTTGCCAAGGAAAAGGATTTCAAGACGGCCAACGATTATTCAAAATTAGCTGAAAGTAATTTTTCACTAGCTAAGCAAAACTTGGATGGCTATAATAATTTTATCTTAGACAATCTTTTTTATATTAGTGAACAGAAAAATAATTTTTTCTTCTTGGTGTCGTCAATTGATGCGCTTAGTCATGCAATGGCCATCGGAACAGGTATCGGCGCCAACCTACAAACTTCCTTAAATAATGATCAGAGTTTTTTGAAATTAACCAAGGAGGAAAAGCGCAAAGTTTTGAAAATTTTGACAGAAAGTACGATTGATTTTAAGGAGATTCAAAAACAGGTTGATTTTGCTAATAATGAATTGGTAAAAGTAAAAATATCTGGATTATTTAGACTGGGTGAGGGGAAAATTACCGAACTAAGAGACCGCGTATCTGAGCTAAATACTGCTTCCCAAAAAATTATCCCCTTCATGGAGCTGTTACCTAAGGCCTTGGGCTATCCACAGAAGAGTAGTTTCTTGGTGATTTTGCAAAATAGTGATGAACTTCGACCAACCGGTGGCTTTATTGGTACTTATGGTATCTTGCAAATGGAAGATAGTGATTTTTTACGAATGGATACTCATGATGTTTATCATATGGATATGCCGGTCAAGGATAAACTTAAAATTGTCCCACCGGATCCGTTGAAAAAATATCTCGGTGTGGATAATTGGTTTTTGCGTGATGCGAACTGGTCGCCTGATTGGCCTAGTTCGGCTCAGAAGATTGAATATTTTTTTAAAGAAGAAAATAAACTATTAACCGGTAAGGATGATATTAATAACTTTAATGAAGATTTTGATGGCGTGATTGCCATTACGCCTGAACTTATTACTGATTTGTTAATGTTTACTGGTCCGATGATGATAAACGGAGAGGAATATAATCAAGACAATTTTGTAAATTTATTGCAATATAAAGTTGAAAAGGGTTATGTACAATTAGGTGTTCCGTCTTGGGAGCGCAAAGAGGTGATTGGTGAAATTACCAAAGAATTGAAAAAGCGAATTTTTGATTTATCGCCAGTTGATTTATATAATGTTTTTCAAATTGTTGGCAATAACGTAGACAAGAAAAATCTTGTTGCTTATTTCCATGATACAAATTTGGAAAATATAGCCTTAAAGCAGGGCTGGGGCGGCAATGTGATTCAGGCGGCGGGAGATTATTTAATGGTTGTTGATGCCAATATGGCCAGCTTGAAAACTGATGCGGTGATTAAAAGACGTTTGGATTACAAGGTGGAGTCAAATGCCAATGGGTTAACGTCAGAGGTGAAAATAAAATATATTCACAGTGGAGGTTTTGATTGGAAGACAACACGCTATCGAACCTATGTTCGATTTTATGTACCCGAAGGTAGCGAATTTATCGGTGCCGATGGTCTTGATGGTGAAAAGGTGACGACTTATAACGAACTGGGTAAAACAGTTTATACAACTTTTGTTTCGATTGAGCCAGGCACCATTAAAGAAATAACATTGAAATATAAATTGCCATCGACGGTGGCAGATAGCATAAATAAAAATAAAGAATATAATTTTTATTTACAAAAGCAGGCCGGCAGTAGATATGGCGCCTTTAATGTTGATTTTAATTTTGATAAAAAAATAAAAAGCTATAATCCGACTGGGTTATTTGTTAAAAAAGAAAATGATAATAAAATAAACTGGTCTGATGTTTTTGAAACAGATAAGAAATTTACAGTATTAATTAAGTAGTGCGGGAGAGGCGCAAATTTACGTTTAAAATATGTTTATAAAAAGAATTGGAATTGACCTAGGAACAACCTACACCTTAGTTCATTTACCAAAAAGAGGAATAGTAATTAACGAGCCAAGCGTGGTGGCTGTGTCCATGGCGGACAAAAAAATCTTGGCCGTTGGCAATGAGGCTAAGGACATGTTGGGCCGCACCCCTGATTCGATTATCGCTATTAAGCCTTTGAAAGATGGTGTAATTGCTGATTATCGAACAACTGAAGCAATGTTACGTTATTTTATTAATAAGGCTGTTGGTGGCGTGCGTTTATTTCGTCCCGAGGTGATGGTAGCCGTACCGGCTGGCATTTCCTCGACAGAAAGACGTGCTGTGATTGATGCGACTATTGCTGCTGGCGCGAAGGCGGCTTATATTATCAAAGAGCCGGTAGCGGCTGCGATTGGCGCTGATATTCCGATTGGCTCCGCCTCTGGACATATGATTGTGGATATTGGTGGTGGTACAGCCGAAATGGCGGTAATTTCCTTGGGTGGTATCGTGTCGGCGACTTCAGTTCGTGTGGGTGGAAATAAATTTGACGCGTCGATTTTGGAATACGTGCGTCGAAAATATAATTTAGCGATTGGCGAAAGAACAGCGGAGGATATTAAGATTAATATTGGCTCAGCTTTATACTTGGAAGATAAATTAACAATGGAAATTCGTGGTCGCGATATTTTGACAGGCTTGCCACGTGGTATTACGATTACCAGTAGTGATGTAACGGAGGCCCTGCAGCACGAACTAGAAGCTATTATTAGTGCGGCCAAAAAAGTTTTACACGACACGCCACCTGAATTGTCGGCTGATATTATGGATAAGGGAATGGTGTTATCTGGTGGTAGTTCACAATTGCGCAATATTGATCAATTGCTTTCTCGTACAACGGGTGTTCCTGCCTATGTAGCTGATGATCCGTTGCTCTGTGTGGCCAAAGGTACTGGTATTGCTTTAGAAAATCTCGATAGTTACAAACGTAGTATTTTAGCAACTAAATAGTTTCTAAATCGTCATCCCCGCGAAGGCGGGGATCCAGGCGCCACATACTTTGGATACATAATTATAGAGATTCATCTTCATAATAATATTGATAATAAATAATACTTTGTAAATTTTAATTCTCCTTATACTGATAACAATCTACGAGGTACCTGGATCCCCGCCTTCGCGGGGATGACGGAAAAAAATATGAAAATTAAATCAATTAATCATTATAAAGATTTACACGGCAAAAAAGTTTTGTTGCGAGTTGATTTTAATGTGCCAATCAAGGGCGGCAAGGTGCTTGATGATTATCGCATTCTTAAGGCCTTGGACACGATTAATTTTTTACTTAACCACGATTGTAAAATAATTTTGATAACGCATTTGGGTAAGCCAAATCCTGACAAAAGAGAAGAACAATTCTCCGTGAAGCCGATTGTAAGAAAGTTAACGCAGCTTTTGGGTAAGAAGATAAGGGTTATTGATAATTTTGCTTCTTTAGCTGGCGGAACAATTTTGGGCAAGATGAAGGCGGGCGAAATTGTGATGTTAGAAAATATTCGTTACGAAAAAGGGGAATTAACCAATGATGTGAAGCTGGCTAAGAAGTTAGCTAAACTAGCTGAGGTTTATGTTAATGATGCTTTTTCTGTCTGTCATCGAGCCGAGGCAAGTGTCAGTGCAATCAAGAAATATATCCCCTCGTATGCTGGTTTACTCTTGGAGCAAGAGGTTTTAAGTTTGAATAAAGCTTTGCACCCTGTTGACCCACTAGTAGTCTTGATTGGCGGTGCTAAAATTAAGACGAAAATTAAATTGATAAAAAATTTACAAAAAAAAGCGCACCGCGTAATGATTGGTGGTGCCTTGGCAAATAATTTTTTTAAAGTTGATGGTTTTAATGTGGGCAAGTCCATGATTGATAAGGAGTATTTGGATTTTGCCAAAAAATTGGATCGAAAAAATATTCTTTTGCCGGTAGATGTTGTGGTGAGTGCAAGTAAAACGGGTGGAGATATTAAAATTAGAAAATTAAATGAAATAACAGATAGGGATTATATTTTTGATATCGGACCAGAAACAATTAAATTATATGCCCATGAAATCAAGAAGGCTAAAACGATAATCTGGAACGGTCCGATGGGTTTTTTTGAAATCAAGATTTTTAAAACCGGTACGATGGCCCTAGCCCAATATGTGGCTGCGCGGTCCAAGGGTCCAACCTTTGGCGTGGTTGGCGGCGGTGAAACCGTTGAAGCTTTACGTGCGCTAAAAATGGAATATGGCATTGATTGGATTTCGACCGGTGGCGGCGCAATGTTGAGCTATCTGGGTGGCGAAAAAATGCCCGGTTTAGAAGGGTTAGTGAGTTAGGAACAATAATTTTTAAATATTCTAGCTGTCCAGTTATCTGGCTGTCTAGTTGTCTAAAGGTGTATGAAAATAAAAGAAATCATTGCTCGTGAAATTTTAGATTCACGAGGAAATCCAACTGTAGAAACAAAAGTAATCTTGGAAAACGGCATTTCAGCCAAGGCGAGTGTCCCTTCTGGTGCTTCCACTGGTATTTACGAAGCTTACGAGCTTCGAGATGGCGATAAAAAAAGATATAGCGGACAAGGAGTTTTGCAGGCGGTAAAAAATGTCAACACTGAAATTGCAAAAAAATTAAAAGGCGTAGATGTGACCAAGCAAGAAAAGATTGATAAAATAATGATTGATTTGGACGGCACCGAGAATAAAAAAAGATTGGGGGCGAATGCAATTCTGTCCGTTTCTATGGCTGTAGCACGAACGGCAGCATTGGCGCAGGGTCAAGAATTGTATGAATATATCGGCTCAACTTTTAAATTTAAAAAAGAAAAATTTGCCTTGCCGACACCATCATTTAATATTTTTAACGGTGGCAAGCACGCTGATACAAATTTGGATTTTCAAGAGTTTATGATTTTGCCAATGAAGAACATTCCCTTCAAGGAAAAAGTGCGCATGGGCGCGGAAATTTTTCACGAGCTAGGTCATGTTTTAAAATCTAGAAATTTGGATACTGATGTTGGTAACGAAGGTGGCTATGCTCCAGATATTTACAACAGTGTTCAAGCAATTGAAATGATAATGGCCGCAATGATTAATTGTGGTTACAAGCCCGGAGAGGATATTGGCTTAGGTATGGATGTTGGTTCTTCGGAGCTCTATAATCACGAAACTAAGAAATATATTTTTAAGCTTGATCAGGCGCAATTTTCTTCAAACAACTTAATTGGTTTATATAATGAATGGTATCGAAAATTCCCGATTATTTCCATCGAAGACGGTCTTGACCAAGATGATTGGGAAGGCTGGAGAGAGTTAACAAAAGAATTGGGTAGTCACATGTTGTTAATCGGTGACGATTTGTTCGTGACAAATTCAAATAGACTGCGAATTGGCCTAAAGGAAAAAGCAGCCAATGCTGTTTTGATAAAATTAAATCAGGTAGGGACGTTGTCAGAAACAATCGACTGTATTAAATTGGCTCAAACTCATAATTACAAATTAATGATTTCGCATCGTAGTGGTGAGACAACCGACGACTTTATTGCAGACTTAGCTGTCGCTGTTGGCGCTGAATATATTAAGTCTGGTTCACTATCAAGAGGTGAACGCTTGGTAAAGTATAACCGATTAATGGAGATTGAAGACCAATTAAATTTAAAATAATATTTCGAGAAATATATGATTAAAAAAGTCGAAAATGAAACAACGTCACCAATGATATTGATAGTTTTGGATGGCTGGGGAATTGGTGATCCAAATCGTGGTAATGCTATTTCTTTGTCGAAGACACCGGTATTTAATTCATTGATAAAAAAATATCCCAATACAACTCTTTATGCCCATGGAAAGTATGTTGGCTTGCCCGACGGTCAAGTTGGTAATAGTGAGGCAGGGCACATGAATATTGGCGCTGGCCGATTAGTGGAACAAGAGTCGGTAATAATTAGCAAATCCATTGATAATGGCACGTTTGTAAAAAATTCGGCTTTTTTAGGTGCGATCAGACATGCTCGTAAAATGAATTCAAAAATACATTTAATGGGAATGTTATCAAATGGTCAAAGTCCTCACAGCGACCCAGGACACCTTATTGCCTTGATTGAGATGTTGAAAAATAACAACGTTAAAGATGCATATTTGCATCTATATACCGACGGACGAGATTCCCCTAAATATGCTTCATTGAAATTGATTCAAGATCTGGAAAAAAATCATTTGGGTAATTTTAAAATTGCCACAATCGTTGGTAGATTTTATGCCATGGATCGTAAAAAGAAATGGTCAAGAACGGAAAAAACTTTTAACACCCTGACGATTAACAAAGGAAAAATGGCATCAACGGCCATTGGTGCTATTACTGAGGCTTATAATCGTGGCGAGAGTGATGAGTATATTGAGCCATGCATCATCACCAATGATGAAAAAACAAATACTCGAATAGAAGATGGGGATAGTGTTATCTTTTTTAATTTACGGTCAGATCGTAGTCGGCAATTAACTAAGGCTTTTATGCAGCATGGTTTTGATGTCAAGAATCCTGGCGCTTTTTTGCGTGGTAAAAAACTAGAACATCTTTATTTTGTTGCTATGACTGATTTTGGACCAGACTTGAGTGAAGTTTTGACGGCTTATCCTGGTATTGATATTACAAACACTTTGCCAATGGCACTTGCGAATTTTAAGCAACTCTATTTGGCAGAAACAGAAAAATATGCCCATGTAACCTATTTTTTTAATGGTGGTTATTCCGGGACAGTCGCTGGTGAAGATCAAGTAATGGTTCCGTCTCCGGATGTCAAATCATATGATGAAACTCCAAGCATGAGTTCGTCGGAATTAACAAACGTAGTGTTAGAAAACATAAAAAACAATAAAGCAAAATACGATTTCACCTTTGTAAATTTTGCGGCGCCCGACATGATTGGACATACTGGCAATATTACGGCGGGCATAAAATGTTGTGAAAGCGTAGATGTCTGTTTGGGGAGAATTGTTGAGGCCTACCTCAATATTAATGGAACGGTGCTCGTTACCGCTGATCATGGCAACATTGAAGAAATGATAAACTTGGAAACAGAAGAGGTTTATACTGAGCATACGACTAATAAAGTTCCATTTATTTTGATTAATAAAAATAATAATAAAAATATTACATTAAGAAAAAACGGTAGCCTGTGCGATATTGCGCCGACAATATTAAAATTATTGGATATAGAAAAATCAAAAGAAATGAGCGGGAAAAGCCTTATTTAAATAAAACTAATAATTAATTTTATTATATGATGAAAGAAAATATTGAAATAAAAATACCAAAGCCAGTTGTTTTGGTAATTCTTGATGGATGGGGCATTGGACAACCTTATACTGGCAATGCAATAACTCAGTCAAACACTCCGTTTATTAATAGTTTGATTTCTGAATATCCGTCAATGACTTTACGCGCAAGCGGTGAAGCAGTTGGTTTGCCATGGGGTGAGCCTGGTAATAGTGAAGTCGGACATGTTAATATTGGCTTGGGAAAAATTCTTTATCAAGATCTTCCTAGAATTAATAAGGAAATTAGCGACAATACTTTTTATCAAAATAAGGTGCTACTCGAGGCTATTGAGCATGTCAAAAAAAATAATTCCAAATTGCATTTTATGGGCGTTGTTTCTAACGGTTGTGTGCATGGTTCGATTGACCATTTGCACGCTCTTTTAGTTTTAGCCAAGGAGCAGGGAATTGAAAAGGCCTACGTACACGCCATATTAGATGGACGAGACACTTCTTATAACAGTGGTATGAATTTTATCAAAGGTGTCGAAAGAAGTATTGCCGAGTATGGCGTAGGCGCGATTGCTTCGATTGCGGGACGATTTTACACCATGGATAGAAATAATAATTGGGATAGAATAGAAAAAGCCTACGTGACGATGACGGCTGGAGTTGGAAATAAGGCAGAAAGTGCTATTTCGGCCATTGAAAAAAGCTATAATAATAAGGTATATGATGAAGAATTTATACCCACGGTTATTGAGAAGGATGGAAAGCCAGTCGCTTTAATCAATGATAATGATGCAATTGTTTTTTATAATTTTCGTCCAGACCGCGCTCGACAAATAACAAAGGCGTTTGTAGACGAAAAAGTGGAAAAATTTAATCGTGAAAAAAAGATTGATAATTTATATTTTGCTTGCTTTACGGAATACGAAAAAGGATTGCCCGTGAGTGTAGTTTTTGAATCCGATGAAATTAAGAATACTCTTGGCGATGTTGTGGCAGACGGCGGGTTAACACAGTTACGGATTGCGGAAACAGAAAAATATGCCCACGTAACATATTTTTTTAATGGAGGTCGAGAAACAAAGGCGCCCGGTGAAGAGCATGCCCTAGTTCCTTCACCGCAGGTTTCCAGTTATGATGCGAAACCAGAAATGTCAGCAGCGGAAATAACCGAAAAATTACTTAGCGAAATTGAAAGCGATAAACATAACATGATAATCGTTAATTATGCCAATGCTGACATGGTCGGTCATACCGGCAATATCGCGGCGGCGATTAAGGGTGTGGAGTTTTTGGATAAATGCGTGGCTCGAGTTGCCAAGGCTATATTAAGTAAAAACGGCGTCTTGATGATAACAGCTGATCATGGCAATGCTGAGGTGATGTTTAATATGCAAACCGGTCAAATAGACAAGGAACATACCTCCAACCCAGTGCCTTTTATCGTTGTAGGTAATGAATATCGCGGCAAAAGCTTTGGCTGGAAGAATGTGGCCGGCAGTGACCTGAGTCTTATTCAGCCACAGGGAATCTTGTCTGATATTGCGCCAACTATCTTAAAAGTCTTGGGCCTGAAGAAGCCGAAAGAAATGACGGGTATGAGTTTGATGTAATTTTATTTTTAGATATTAAAAAATCCGCCTTAGAGCGGATTTTTTAATTGAGAATTTAGTTTATTAAGTAGAAGCCAATCAAACTTATAGAGATGCCAATGATACTGCCAACAAAGACTTGAAGAGGCGTGTGACCGATTTTTTCTAGTAAGTGAGGGTAAGTGTTGTCAAGCATTTTATCTTCATCTAGGTCTTTGACGAGTAAGTTTAGGGTTTTGCCGTGCTGTCCAAGATATTGCCGCAATCCGACGGCATCGCGAATGATTAAGACGGTCATAACAAATGTTACGGCAAAAAGGGCTGAATCAAATCCTTCGGTGAGACCGACAATCGTCGACAACGAGAACATCATGGCTGAATGACCGGACGGCATTCCTGAATAGGCAGCAAGATTGGAGAGATTGATTTTTAAGTTATTTGAATTGACAAAAAATTTTATCAATTGCGCTGTTAGTCCAGCCAGCGCTGGCAGGAGGATTATTTCATACATTAGCTTGTTTTTTTGTGTGACTTAATTATCTTATGACTGGCAAAAGCGACAGTTAAGAGCAGTATGGTCACAAAATTTAGTAAAATAATGGCAGATATCTTCTTATTATATACTATATCCAATGAAGATTCAAATAGGTTTGGTTTGTATTTGACTGGATTTAAACTAATATTTTTATTTATGTTATTATCGACTTTGGCGACAATATCGTTAGTTTTTGATTCAGGGGTAATAATTTCATTGACAAGAGGTGTGACGGGCGTGCCAAATATTTGCACAATTATTGTAGTACTTTTGCCCTGGAACTTATCTTCGATGACAGCCACGCCAGTTTCTTTGAATTTATCATTTAAAAGGTTTTTTTTATGACTTGGGGAATTGAGCCAGGCCTTAATTGTGCCTTCACTAGTTGTAAAATCTAAGGCTAAATTCTCACCGACGTAGGTATATTTGTAATCAACGCCTTTTATCCAGCTAGAAAACCTTTTGTCGCCAATATCGTGTTGGAAAGTCTGAGATTCGACAATTGACTTAGCCTTGGCGTAAGCCGCTTTGGTTAATAATTCATTAGTGGTTAAGGCGGGAATACTCAAGCTGACTCTTTCTTTGTTTGTAAGGTTGATAATATTTTGCTCGGTGATTGAGGATAAAAAAGCTAATTTTGGCAATAAAAAAATCCCCAGAATTATAAAAATAAGAGGATACGTCAAAAAATAATCAATATTAATTTTTTTAAGTGATGGTTTTTTCATTTTTGTGTTTGTTTTTTGTTTTTTTTGTTCAAGCTGTGTAAAACACTTTTTCTTGATATTTAAATTGTAGCATAAATAAAACTTTGACACAAGAGCGTTTTTAAAGTATAGTTTTTATTATGGAATTACCTAATTTTTTAAAAAATGTTATCAATCAAGTTGAAGAAGCTGGCCATGAAATCTTTATCGTGGGCGGTTCTGTTCGCGATTTCTTGATGAATGTCGAGCCGAAAGACTGGGATTTGACCACTAATGCTGAACCGGAGGAGATTATGGCAATATTTCCGGATGCTCGCTATGAAAATGCCTTCGGCACAGTGATTTTGCCGATTAAAAATGGTGATTTAACCGAACACGTGGTTGAAATTACTACTTATCGTTCCGAACAGGGTTATAGCGACCGCCGCCGACCAGATCAAGTAGTCTTTGAAAAGGAATTGGAAAAAGATTTGGCCCGCCGTGATTTTACGATTAATGCCTTGGCGATGAAGTGCGCCGATTCCAAGATTCAAATTACTGAAGAAATCGCTCCCTATCAATCCAGGGTGGATAATTTTATAATTATTGATTTATTTGGGGGGCAAAAAGATATTCGCAAGAAAATTATTCGCGCTGTTGGTGAGCCGATTGATCGTTTTAAGGAAGATTCTTTGCGTATGATGCGCGCGATTCGTTTTTTGGCGCAATTGGATTTTGAAATCGAACCGAAGACAGAGAGGGCGATTGTTAAAATGTCAGGCGCAATTAAATTTGTCGCCCAAGAAAGAATGAAGGATGAATTGACTAAAATCTTGAAATCAGATCGTCCTTATGATGGTATCAAAGCTTTGCATAAAACGAACATCTTACAGTATATCATTCCCGAACTGGCTAGTGGCGAAGGAGTGAATCAGGCTCATCATCATGTGCATGATGTTTTGAAACACAATCTTTTATCCTTGAAACATTGTCCAAGTAAGGAGTGGCAAGTGCGCCTAGCCGCACTATTTCATGATATTGGCAAACCGAAATCAATGAAAATCATTGATAGTCAGCCAACTTTCTATAACCATGAATACATTGGTTCGAAAATGGTGGACAAAATTATGAAAAGACTGAAGTTCTCCAACGATGATACCGCTCGCGTGGTTAATTTAGTGCGCAATCATATGTTTTATTATAATGCTGGCGAAGTGACTGAGCATTCCGTGCGTAAATTAGTCGCTAAGGCGGGCAAGGAAAATCTCAAAGATTTGATAGATTTGCGCATTGCTGATCGTTTGGGCTCGGATGTGAAAAAAGGCAAGCCTTACAAATTGCGTCACCTTGAATATATGATGGAAAAAGTCCAACATGACCCGGTTTCGGTTAAGGAATTAAAAATTAACGGTTTAGATTTAATGGAATTATTAAAAATCCAGCCTAGTCCGAAAATCGGACAGATTTTGGATGTTTTGTTGTCAGAAGTTTTGGAAGAGCCGGAGCGAAATAATTTGGAATATCTACAACAAAGAAGTATTGAATTGGATAAGATGGACTTGGAGGAATTCCGCTTGAAGGCGAAGGCCTTGATTGAGGAAAAACGTGTAATGGATGATCGAGAATTGAAGAAAGATTTTAAGGTTTAAAATAGTTGTAAAATTAGGCTTTTAAAAAAGGTTAACAAGTTTAACTTTTTTTGTTATTATAGAAATATTGAATTTTACTAATTAAAAAAACAATCTATGAAAAAGTATTTACTTTTTATCGCGATTATTTCTTTATCGTTAACAGGTTGCACAACTAAAAGTGTCGAAACTGTAAATGAAGGGAATGTCCCGGACAACACTGCAAATCAAACCAGTGATTTAAAAAATGACGCTACTTCTGTTGAGAAGACAGCTCAAGAAGATAATACATCAAGTATGGACAACAACAATCAAGAAGATTTGGCGGCTGAATATCAGTTTGCAGTAATTAAAACTAGCAAGGGAGACATTAAGGTTAAGTTTTATGGTGAGGACTCACCAGCGACAGTTAATAACTTTTTAAACTTGGCAAAGAAGGGTTTTTATGATGGTATCAAGTTTCATCGTGTGATTAAGGACTTTATGATTCAGAGTGGTGATCCATTGAGCAAGGACGATGGTATGAAATCGAGATGGGGAACAGGAGGACCAGGTTATGCTTTTGCTGATGAGTTTAATGCACATAAATTGGTAAAGGGTAGTTTGGCGATGGCGAATTCCGGACCAAATACCAATGGCTCACAATTCTTTATTGTAACACTTGATGAGACTCCTTGGTTGGATGGTAAGCACACCAATTTCGGTGAAGTGGTAGAAGGTATGGATGTGGTAATGGCGATTGAAAACTCAGCGACCGAAGGACCAGATCGACCGGTTGTGGATATTGCAATTAATGGTGTTGAATTACTGAAGTAATTAGCGAAAAAATTATTAAAAACAGTCCAGAAATGGACTGTTTTTTTTATTCGGCTGTGCTATAATGTATACATAATTTATTCTATATAAATCTATGAAAAATTTATTCAAAATACTGTTATTAATTATATTTTTGGTGTCGCCAATAATCGTGCAAACGGGTGAAGCGGCTGGTAGATTGTCGGGAATGATTCTTTTAAATGTGGAAAAAAACGGCGAGGCTTGGTATGTGAATCCGAAAGATGCGAAACGCTATTATTTAGGACGACCTAATGATGCTTTTGCCTTGATGCGCACGCTTGGCTTGGGTATTAATGAGACTGAATTTAAAAAAATTCCGATTGCGGACACAAGTGCTGTGTCTACCAGTACAATTGCCACGAGCACGGTGGCTTCGACTAGTGCTGGTGACTTAGCTTTGGCGCAAAAATTATCTGGTCAGATTATTTTACAAGTCGAAAAGAACGGTGAGGCTTGGTATATTTATCCCAAAGATTTGAAAAAATATTACTTAGGTAGGCCAGCGGATGCTTTTGCGGTGATGCGGAAATTGGGGTTGGGAATTAGTCAAAAAGATCTGGCTATGATTCACAAACCAGGTTTGAGTGAGTCGATTAATAGTTATAGTAAATATGAAAATAAAAAAATAACCGTTAATAATCAAGTGTATACAATCGATATGATTGAAATAGATTTGAGTAATCCGAATTTGGAAATAGTTACACCAGTAGCTGAGCCATATCCAACTGAAGCCAAGAGTGGAAAATACGGAGGTGCGACATTGATGGATTTTGTCATTAAGAATGACGGTTTTGCAGCCATGAATGGTACATATTTTTGCTCTTCTTCTGGTTGTGATGGCGCGAATTATTATTTTTATCCAGTCTATGATAAAAATTTAGATAAAATGGTTAATGTGCATCAATTGAAGTATTGGACAACCGGTCCGATTATGGCCTGGGATGCAAATAATAAATTTTATTACTTTAAGGACGGGCGCGATTTTCCGACGCCAAGTTGGTATAAAAATAATGGCGGCAAAACAGTGCAAGAGTCTTTTCGAGAAGCGTACGGCGTGAAATTGCAAGCTGCGATTGGTGATAATCCGCGCTTGATTGAAAACTACATGAATTATTTGGTTGATTATAGCTTGGATGCGAAGCAGAGAACAGGAAAGCTTTTGCGTAATGCGATTGGATATAAAGATAATAAGACTTATTTGGTGGTGGCACGCAATGCGACTGTGCCGGACTTAGGTTATATTATGCAAGAGCTGGGTATGGAATATGCCTTGAATATGGACGGCGGATATTCCGAAGCTTTATTTTATAACGGCGAACTAATGCTTGGCCCGGGACGCAATATTCCTAATGCTATTGTTTTTAGCGAAAGAAAAAATGTTGAAAAAATATCAGGCGAAATTAAATAACGACAATGAAGTTTATTTAAAAATAAAAGCTAGACCAGGGGCGAACAAGACGGAGGTTAAGAGCATGCTTGACGGCGAGGAGGAAGTTTTAAAAATAGACATTGCGGCTGCGCCAGAAGGTGGCAAGGCTAATATTGAGTTGGTGAAATTTCTCGCCAAGGAATTTGGGGTTGGTAAAGATGGCGTGAAGATTATTAGTGGAGCTGGTGATAAGATTAAATTAATAAAAATAGTAAAATAAATGACAGAAAATAAAAATAAAATTCCCCGCCATATCGCTATTATGCTCGGTGGCAATGATGAGTGGGCCAAGGAACGAAATCTGGCTGTTGAAAATGGTTCGATAAAATGTTATGAACTATTAAAGAATGTGCCTGGATGGTTTTTTGAAAAAGGTGTTAAAGAAATTTCCTTTTCGCTTTATCTCACGAATAATTACAAAAAGAGTGAAAACGATTTGGCTTATTTGATGAAGGTGACAAAGAATTTTCTTAAGGAAAATTTGCCTGAGTTTGATCAGAGTGGTTATAAGATATTATTGAGTGGTGAAACAAATGACTTGCCTGGTGATTTGGCAGATGTTTTTAAGGAGGCTGTTAGTGCTACCAAGGATAACTCCAAAGGCACAATGAATTTTTGTTTTAATTATGATGGACGTAATGAAATTGTTGAAGCGGTTAAGAAAATAATTGATAAAAAATTTGAGACAGAACAGGTTAGTGAATCCTTGATAAGAAAATATCTTTACCAAAACGAGATTGCCTATCCGGACTTAATTGTGAGCATGGCTGGTTTGCAGACGGTATCGGGATTTTTATTGTGGCAATCGGCGGATAGTGAATTTATTTCTATGAACAAGTATTGGCCTGATTTTGAGAAGACTGACGTTGATCTGATTTTAAATAAATATAATAAAATAAATAAAAAAATATAACATGGATAAATATCATCATGAATTACACATCGCAAAACATTTGCACCTGTCTAGTTTTTTGCACAATAAATACAATAACTTAGTAATTGCTGACACCTTGAGATTGATTGCTCTTTCCATGGTTTCTTTGTTTGTGCCGATTTTTTTGTATAAAAATCTTGGTTTAACAATTCATGAAATTGCTTTTTTTGAATTATTTTTATTTATTGGTGCTATTTTTTGTCATTATTTTGTTTTGACAAATATTTCTAGGTGGGGAATAAAAAGATCATTAATAATTAGTTATTTTTTAAATGTTGTATTTTATTTAATCTTGGGCGCTTCGGTTGTTTTAATGGCTGATTTGGGAAAAATTCTTTTTTTATTTATTCTTGCGTTAATTGATATTATGGCCTCTTCTTTTTATTGGACGGCGCATCATGTTTATTTTTTGAAAGCAACTAAAGCAGAAAATGGGGGTGAAAAATTAGGCCTACTGATGGGAGTTCCAACCTTGGCAAGTATTGTCAGCCCGTTGCTGGGCGCGACCGTTATCACTGTATTTGGTTTTTATGGTTCTTTTTTAGTTAGTGCATTATTTGTGTTTGCCGCTTCAATGGTTTTGTTGACTGCTGAAAATATTGTCATTGATATTAGTCTGAACTTTGAAAAGATTTTTGATTTTGGTAAGATGCGAAAAAATATAATATTTATTATTCAGGGCATGGGTCATGTGGCTACTGGTTTTTTGTGGCCGATACTTTTATTTTTTCTTTCAGTGAAATTAATTTCAATTGGTTTTTTGTACTTAGTTTCTAACTCAGCCTATGCATTAGTTAGTTATCTTGGTGGTAAAAGAATTGATAAGAATGGTTCTAATGGTGTAGGGAAATTAGGGGCTGTTGGCCACGGTGTTTCATTGGTTTTTCGCGCTTTTTCAACAACAATATTTGCAATTACAACTTTTCAAACAATGGGTGGTGTATTTGGTGGATTATTGCACGTAGCCCTAGATGGTAGTTTTTATAAACAAGCGCATGACGATATGGCGAATAATATCATGAATAGAGAAATGTATATGCATATTGGCAGAATCTTGGGAGTACTTATCTTCATTTCTTTTTTGAGTATTATTGCGCTTGTTCAGGCGGCCGTGGTTACATTGATTATAACTGGTGTTTTAACATTTGTCCTGGTGTTGATATTTGAAAAAAAATATTCAATTTTTGATTAATAATTAATTTATATAAATTTATGGACTATAACAAAAAAGCGATTGCTTTGCACAAAAAGAATCGTGGGAAAATTGAGATTAAATCTAAGGTCAGATTAGAGACGATTGAGGATCTGTCAACGGCATATACGCCTGGCGTGGCGGCGGTGTGCATGGAGATTGCCAAGGATAAGAAAAAAAGCTGGGAATTGACTAATCGCAAAAATCAGATTGCGATTGTTTGTGATGGGACAGCCGTGTTGGGTCTTGGAGACATCGGTCCGGAAGCGGGAATGCCTGTAATGGAAGGGAAGTCGATTATTTTTAAAGAGTTTGCTGGTGTCGATGCGATGCCGCTTTGTATTAATACCACGGACACAGAAGAAATTATTCGTTTCTGTAAATTAATCGAACCGAGTTTTGGCGGGATTAATTTGGAAGATATTTCCGCACCGCGTTGTTTTGATATTTTAGAAAGACTGGAAAATGAATTATCAATTCCTGTTTTTCATGATGACCAAGACGGCACGGCAATTGTAGTTTTGGCAGCTTTGATAAATGCTTGCCGGGTGACTGGTAAAGTAATGAAGGATTTGCAAGTGGTTATCAATGGTGGCGGTGCGGCTGGATTTGCGATTGCGCGATTGCTATTAGCACAAGATGTTAAGAATATGATTATCTTGGATAGCAAGGGGATTATTTATAGCGGACGTGAAGGGATGAATATACACAAAGTAAATATGGCGAAAAAAACTAACAAGAAAAAATTGAAAGGTGGTCTTGATGTTGCCATGAAAAATGCTGATGTCTTCATTGGTGTGTCCAAGGGGAATTTGGTTTCTGCGGAAATGATTAGATCTATGAATCCCGATCCAATTATTTTTGCCATGGCTAATCCTGTTCCGGAAGTTATGCCGGATATTGCCAAAAAAGCTGGTGCGGCTATTATTGGTACAGGACGCTCAGATTTCGCCAACCAGATCAATAATGCCTTGGTTTTTCCGGGTATATTTAGGGGATTGTTGGATTCTGGCGTGAAAAAGGTAACTTTGGCCATGAAAATATCTGCGGCCATTGCCTTGGCGTATACGGTTAAAAAACCCACATCTGACAATATTTTACCTAAAGTTACAGACAAAAAGGCGGTTACGGCCATTGCGAAGGCGATTAAGAAGTAATTTCTTGACTTTTTTTACTATTTTAGTATAATAAAAATACCGCAATAAGTACGCGGTATTTTAGTCACCTGGAATTTTGAGATTCCTGACTATACAAAAAGCCGATGGCTTTTTTATGTTTTCAAATATTAATTAAATACGGAATAGAATTGACCCGATTGGTTTTGTTCCAAATATATCAAAATATGTCTAATAAGATTGCAGTTATCAAAACTGGTGGCAAACAGTACAAAGTACAAGAAGGTCAAATTGTCAAAATTGAAAAATTAAACGTTGAAGCAGGCGAAACTGTAAAATTCGATACCTTGATGACAGCTGGTTCTGAGGGTGAAAATGTTACCCTAGGAAAACCATCACTTGGTGAATTGGTTGAAGGAACAGTTATTGAAACCGGTAAGGATGATAAGGTGACAGTAGTTAAATATAAGAGCAAGACTCGTTATATGAAAACAACTGGTCACAGACAACCTTATACTAAGGTTGAGATCAAAAAGATTGCTTAATACTCTCTATGATAAAACCCGACTCATTTCTGAGTCGGGTTTTTTGTTTTGTTTTAGAAATTTACCCAATTGAAGTTTGCTTTTTCTGCAATGATGGCAAATGTGATTAGTGCTGTTGCGGCAGCTAAGCAGATAGCAACAACGCTTGACCCGGGAATGCAGTCTTTGTCTTTTACTATTTGTGAGAGTACATGCCAGGAGTAGATTTTTTTTGCTTGTCTTGCTCTTTTTTTGGTATTCATGGTTTTTTACCTCCTTTTTTCTGAGGTTGATCTAAAGTTCGTTGCGATACTTGAGAGCGTTTGCTAGGGTTACTTCATCGGCGTATTCAAGGTCAGAACCAGAGGGTAGTCCTTTGGCGAGACGAGTGATACGCACATTGGGGTTGTGGCTTTTGATTAATTTTGAAATGTACAAGGAAGTTGTTTCGCCCTCCAAGGTTGGATTTAAGGACAAAATGACTTCTTTTATTTTTTCTTTTTCAAGGCGCTCAACGAGCTGCTTGATATATAAATCACCGGGGGTGATATTTTTTATAGAATCGATCAGGCCGCCCAGAACATGGTATTTGCCGTTGTAGATTTTGGTCGCTTCAATTGTGAGCAGGTCACGAGTGTTGGCAACAACGGAGATAGTATGATTGTCTCGATTAGAATTGGCGCAGATTGAACATGGGTTTGCCTCTGACACTTGATAACAGGTTTTGCAAATAGTGATATTATCTTTTAGTTCGGCAATTGCTTTGGCGAACTGTTGTAAATCTTCTTGGCGTTGATTGAGTAGATAAAAAACATACCTCTCAGCCGTCTTGGGTCCAACGCTTGGTAGTTTTTTTAAATGACTGATTAAATCTTGAATCGCCTTGGGATAATTCATGGCTGTGGTTTATGACAAACCAGGGAAGCCGCCCATTTCTTGCATCTTCTTGGCCATTACTTTTTGAATTTGCTTGATAGCATTATTTGTATTGTCTTTGATAATTTCTTCTAATTTCTCTTTGGTAATTTCTTCATTGATTTTTACAGAGGTGATTTCCATATTGCCATTCATAACAAGTGTTAATCCTTTGCGATCTACGGTAATAGATTCTCCGGACAAGGCGCTTTGCATTACTTTGGCTTGGTCACGTAAGTCTTTGATTTGTTTTAATTTGTTGAACATAAGTTTGAATATCCATCGAGTCGTCATTCCCGCGAAGGCGGGAATCCAGGTACCTCGAATAATGGTTCTAGATATAGTAGATTAATTAAAATAATATTTTGTATACAATCTTTATTAGATTAGGTTTCTATAATTTAAAATATTTTCATTGTGGCGCCTGGATTCCCGCCTTCGCGGGAATGACGCATGGAATTAGTACATACCATCACGACTGATTGTCTCCATATTGCGATAACTAACTGATTCCTCATCAAAGAATAAGTCAACTTTTCCAGTTGGGCCGTTTCTGTGTTTGGCAATAAATATTTCGCCTTTGTGGCGTTCTTCTGGGGTTAATTCTTCAATACTGAAATTTCTGTCAGCGGCTTTACGGTAGATGAATAAAACGATATCAGCGTCTTGCTCAATCGATCCTGAATCTCTAAGGTGTGATAATTTAGGAATCGCTGGTTTGGTCGCTTCTACGGCACGAGAGAGTTGTGACAGGGCAATAACGGGAATATTAAGTTCACGGGCGATGCCTTTGAGACCTCTGGATATTTCAGCAATTTCTTGAACGCGATTGTCGGAGTTCTTACCGCGACCCTCCATTAATTGTAAATAGTCGATAATCATCAAATCTAATCCCTTTTCCATTTGTAGGCGGCGGGCTTTACTGCGAATTTCCATGATACCGCAATTAGGAGTGTCGTCAATAAATATTTTCGCTTCGGACAGGCGACCCATGCCTTCATTGATTTTGGCAAAATCATTGTCACCTTCTTTGTCGGAAAGGTTGCCAGAGCGCATGCGCCACAAGCTAACCTTCGATTCAGCGCAAAGCATACGGTCAACTAATTGTTCTTTGCTCATTTCGAGTGAGAAAACGCCAACAGCAGCTTTGCCAACGATGGCCGCCTGACGGGCGATATCCATAGCGATAGTGGTTTTACCAACAGATGGACGAGCGGCGAGAATAATTAAATCGGATTTTTGTAAACCGGTTAAGAGTTTGTCTAGGTCTGGATAGCCAGTGGTGATACCTCTGAGCTTGCCACCTTGTTTGTGGAGTTCGTCAATTCTGTCAAAGGCATCATTAAGCAAGGTGTCAACACCAACAAAAGCATTCTTTAAATATTTCTGCGAAACGCCAAAAAGTTTTCTTTCGGCCTGGTCAAGCATATCATCAAGGTCAGCGTCTTCGTTGTAGCCCATGGCGCTAATTTCGTTGGCGCTTTTGAGTAGACGACGTAATGTCGCTTTCTTTTGGATGATTTCTGCGTAGTGGGGAATATTGGCCGGAGTTGCGGCAAAGCTTGTTAGGTGGGCAAGGTAAGTGCGACCACCAATGGAGTCGAGTTGTTTTTTGCCCTTAAGCTTGTTGGTAACGCTGACGATATCAATCGGCTCGTGCTTGTTGTAAAGATCAAGCATGGCTGTATAAATAATGCGATGGGCGTCTTTGTAAAAATCATCATCAGAAATAGAGTCAGAAACTTTAAGCATGGCGTCCTTGTCTATTAGCAATGAGCTAATAAAGGACATTTCCGCGTCGATGTTTTGAGGCGGGATTTTTTCGATGTCGTCTTGTTTTGTCATAAGATTATATTACCTTAGTTGGTGGAATTTATCAAGAATATTTTTCCACATTTCGACCACATTTTAAGTACAAAAAAATACCCAATTTTAGGGTATTTTCGTGTATTTGTCTGAGCCACCTGTCGGATTCGAACCGACGACCTACTGTTTACAAAACAGTCGCTCTAACCAGCTGAGCTAAGGTGGCATTTTGATAAAATATGTGCGCCCAACAGGATTTGAACCTGTGACCATCAGCTTAAAAGGCTGTTGCTCTACCGGCTGAGCTATAGGCGCATATTGTTGATATGTTTTGCTAAAAAGTATTTTTTACGGTAAAATAAAAATGCCAATATTAGCAAAAATAAAACTGCCAAGACATATGGCACTTCATATAGATATATATTAACAAATAAAATTAACTTTGACAAGAGCTGTTTTTTGGTGTATATAAATAGTAGAAATATTTACTATAAATATTAAAATTGTTCTTTCAAATAATAGGAGGGGATTATGACATTAACGTATTGGGTGGTATATTCGATACTGTTTTGGGGAATTGTTGTTTTGCGGTTTGGCGAAAAGCTAAAAGATGAAAAATTTCGAGATTTGATCAAAAATAATCCAAACTGGCAGAGGTGGTTACATCCAAATAGTATTTGCACATTCAGACTTTTGTTGGCTTGGCTTGCGAGTTCTATTTTTATAGATTATGAGTGTCAACGAACTGGCGTTTTTCTTTTTACATTTGCCGCTTATCTAGATGGCGTCGATGGTATGGTGGCGAGAGCGTGCGATCTGGAAACTGAATTTGGAAAATGGTATGATCCGTTTTGTGACAAGTTGTCGTATTTTCGGCCATTGTTTCATTTTTGGCAAATCGACGTAATAGCTTGTAACATGTTATGGGTTGTGCTTTTTTTGGGCTCAGATTTACTTGGCCAATTCGTGGTGCGATATATTCAGAAATACATGGGCTGGTCAACGGCGGCGAATATGTTTGGAAAGGTAAAAACTGTTTTGGCGTTTGCCTTGATAATCTATGCGCCAATTTTGATGGATAATGAAAATGTCCATAATTTTGCCGGCGAGTTATTTCGCGTTGTTGCTATACTAGCCTTTGTTTCTGCAATTACGAAGATTATACCAAAATCAAAGTATGTTCGTTCTGTAATAGTGGCAAAATTGCTATGCAGTCTTTGCGCTATTTATCTAGCGCGTAATCAACCAAGTGCTATTTTTTGGCCGATTCTTATTTCAGTAGCCTTGATAGATGGTCTATCGATTAGGGTGCCGATTATTAATTTCATGGCTTTGAAAAAAGTTCTTGTCAAAATTCCAAAAAGTGTATTTGTTCTTTTTGCCTCATTTATTTTTATGGTTTTAGCATTTTCATTGAACATTGATGATGCAATTTTCTTCAGTGGCTGTATGGTTACCATGACTACCTTCTTCCTAATCTTGGGCCGTCTTCGTGTGGCCTAAACAGCAAACCGCTTCCAGTTTTTACTTGGAAGCGGTCTTTTTTTTGAGCTTAAAAGATAAATATAAATAAGCATAATAAAAAGATTGCCATTATATTCTCCCTCGCCCCGCCGGGAGAGGGCTGGGGTGAGGGGGTATTATTTGAGATAACACATCTGATATTCTTCGCTCGTTCTACCTCACCCTGCCCCCTTTATTATTGGTCGGACGAGGATTACGTTAACACTCTCCTGCAAAGGAGAGGGAACCAAGACCCATTCTATTGCGCATGATCCCTAAATTTTATTCACTAAGTAATTTCTTCAACATCTCCAAAACCTTTTTCGGATTCGCCTTGCCCTTGGTTGCAGCCATGGTCTGGCCGACAAAGAATTGAATGAGATTTTCTTTGCCGTTTTTGTATCCCGTTGCTTGTTCTGGATTCTTGGCAATTATTTCTTTGATTGAGTTTTCTAATTCTTCGTCATTATCTAGCTGTTCGAGCCCTAGTTCTTGCATAATATCAGTCGGGTCGCCGCCTTTTTTGAACATGACTTCAAAAATAGTCTGACCGGCGGAGGAGTTGATCTTGTCTTGATAACTAAGGGCAATCAATTCAGCCATATTTTCTGGGGTTATTTTGATATCTTTAATCGTTTGGCTAGTTTCTTTGAGATGTTTGAAAAGTTCGCCGGTCAACCAGTTGGAAGCAGCCTTAGCTAGCTTAGTTTTTTGTCTTTCCCATTCATCGTCAGAGGCATCAATCCAGGCGCGTAATTCGGAAATGACGTTCTCGGTATAATTAGCCAAGTGTCTGTCGCTAACTAAAAGATCAGCTACTTCGTCAGTGAAGCTATATTCATCCATGAAGCGTTTTTTCTTTTCAGGAGGCATTTCTATTAAATGTTTCTTGATTCGCGTAATCATTTCATCAGAAATATTTAGTGGGGGAATGTCTGGTTCTGGGAAATAGCGGTAGTCGGCAGATGTTTCTTTTTTTCGTTGGCTGACAGTTTCATTTGTGTTTTCATTCCAGCCACGAGTTTCTTGTACTAATTTCTCACCATCATCAATCGCCGCAATCTGTCTCTTGATTTCGTAATTAATTGCTTTTTCGAGTGCTTTAAAAGAGTTGATGTTCTTGACTTCAACTTTTGGATTCAATTTGTAATCACCAAGCGCATCAATCTTGCATTCACCCTTATATTCCCATTTGCCTTTTTCTTGCACACTAATGTTCGCTTCGCAACGCATGTGACCTTTTTCCATATCAGCGTCAGAGATATCAAGGTAGCGTAAAATTCTTTGGTAGTTCTGACAAAATTTCTTCGCCTGTTCCGCGTCTTTAATGACTGGTTCAGTCACCAGCTCCATTAGCGGTGTGCCGGCACGATTAAAGTCAACCAAGGTGTAATCCTTTTTGTCTGGATGCGTATTCTTAGCCGTGTCTTCTTCAAGATGAATTCTGGTGATAGCAATCTTGTCACCATCAATATCCATATAACCGTCATAAACAAAAGGCAAGTCGTATTGAGAGATTTGGTAGCCTTTTGGAATATCAGGATAAAAATAATTTTTACGGTCAAATTTACTCAGTTTGTTTACCTTGGAATGTAAAGCTAGGCCGGTCAAAATAGTCCATTCAATTGCTTGTTTGTTTGGAATTGGCAAGGTGCCAGGATGAGCCATGCAAATAGGGCAGGTGTGCTGATTCGGCGCTGCATTATCAGCGTCGTTATCACAAGAACAGAACATTTTTGATTTAGTTTTTAATTCGGCGTGAATTTCTAGGCCGATTATGACATCGTATTTTGTGTGCATATTTTAATTTCTCCCCCTCCTGCACCACAAGGGCGTCCCGAGGGAGCGAGGAGTGGCTGGGGTGGGGTAGTTTTTTAACAGTGTAATTGTAATTATTTATATCATTATATTAGCCGAAAATACTAAAAAAAGCAAGAAAAAAACCGCCCTATTTTTATTGTAATATGGCGGTTTATTGTCCTAATTTTTTGCTTGTATTCGTTTGTTGATAATTTTAGACACTTCGTTTAGGAAAAATGAAACAAATCCCGAAAAGCAGAAGAATTCAATTAATGTTATTCTTTGATCAAGCGATAGTGACACTCCTGGATCGATCAGCTTTCTGGTTAATATCGCAAGAGGTATAAAGAGAATAACAAAAAAAGAATAAGAAAGAAATTTTGAAGTTAAAAATAGAACCTTTAATTCGGTAATTTCTGGTAAATTTTTCATCGCCCATCTCCCTTTGTGTTATGCCGGATCAGCATATTCTAAAGTAGTATTTATCTTATTCATAATACTTGGTCCAACGAAGTATAGGAGATAGCAGGTAATTCCCAGGAATAATGAAGCCGATAGTATCCATCCAAGTTGTTCAACTGATGATGGCAGAACTTCTCTGGTACATAAACGAAAAAATGGCATGAAAAAAGAAACAAGAAAAGCAAGTAGGGAAAACATCATGAAAACTGCATTGAAAAAATATTGAATTACTAATTTTCTGACGCCCTTGATTCTTATTTTCATCGCCCTCTCCCTTGTTTAAAAGTTTCCCGTGCTACCAAACCCATTGGCGCCACGAACTGTGTTGTCCTCGATTGTCTCTTCCGAAATTCTCGGGTATTCGATTTTTTGAATGAGCATTTGAGCAATTTTTTGCCCTCTGGTTATATTAATAATATCATCACTTAAATTCTTCACCATTATTTTTATTTCCCCGCGGTAGTCGCAGTCAATCACACCACCCATGGTTTTGAGACCTTGGTGAGCAAGACCGCTCTTGTCCCAGATTAATCCGGCCATGCCTTGGGGGATAGCCATTTTGATACCAGTGTGGACCGTGGTCATTTCATTCGGGTAAATAGAATAATTCTCAACTGAATACAAATCAAGGCCGGCGTCACTGGCGTGTCCGCGAGTCGGTATTTTCGCCCATTCGTTCATGCGAGCAACTTTCAAAACACTTTCCATTGTGTTTTGTGCTGAGCTTGTCGAGGCATTAATTCTAGGTTGAATCAGATCAATAACTTTGTTCCAAATCTGCGTATGTATTTCGTTGATAGTTTGATTGGCATTAATCTTTGTCCAATTATATTCTTGCCCTAATTTCAAATGCGCCCAACGAACTTCGTCGGTGAGGAAATCATTGCTTTCGTGCTTGTGACTTTTTTCCTTGGCTTCCATGAAGCGTTGACCATCAAATAAAAAAGCTAAGTCTTCTTTGAGGAGGTGAGAATTTAGATATTTCAAAAAAGCCTCATCAACGCCCGTGCCGATGCCCCAAGCAATACCAGTGCCAGTGTAATCTTCTGCAATTATGTTAATTCCGTTTTCTAACTTGTTTATTAATTTTTTTTCATACTGAGTTCGATTGCTAGCATAAATTAATTGTGCCTCTCGAGCTGAAAGTTTGTGCGGATTGCCTTCACGCAAATAAGCATTCAAAAGTTTTCCAGAAGGGGATAACTCGTAAATCGGGTACTTCAAATGCTCAGTCTTAATTCCGACGCTATTCAAACGGTCAACAAGAATCTTCGCCTGGGTAGTCTTACCCAAGTTATTAATCCCGTAAAAAACAATAAATTTTCCTTTTTTTGGTTCCATATTCGTGTATAATGCTAATCTGCTAATAAATGCTAATCCGCGAATTGCGAATATATTGAAAATAGAATAAAAGAAGTGCCTTGTTTAAAGCACTCCTCCTATTGTTTATATTATCGAAAATTTAAGATTCTGTCAAAAGAGACTATATTTTCTCCATTACGGCGATAATTTTTTCTTCCAATTCATCCTGATCTTTATTGTTTACAATCTTAAAATCAGCCTTTTTTCCTACTTTAGCGATGTATTTTTCGGTTTCAGCATTTTCTTTTTCCATAAATTCAGCAAAACTAGCTTCTGATTCGCCGGCTTTTTCACCTCGCTTTAAGCTTCTTTCGTATCTTATTTTTTGATCGGCGGTTACATAAATCAATTTAAAATCATCGCCGTATTCTTCTACAAATGGATCAGTATCGCCAGGCATGCGGATGCCGTCGACGATGACAATGCTGCTATCTTCATTTTCTACCTCTTTTAACATGGCCTTCATTAAAACATCTTTGCCAAAGCCTTTTTTAATTAGGAGGGCTAGGGTGATTAGATTTTCACGGCTAACGGGAATATTGATACTGTCTAGTGTGCGACGCAAGATATTGGAGGTTGTCAATCTTGAACCGCCGTATTTTTTGATAATAATATTAGAAGCTGCGCCTTTTCCGCCAGCTTGTTCACCGACTATGCCAATAACTTTTTTCTTTTTTATTTTCATGTTTTACTTCGCCCACCATTGTCCCGAGGATTCGAGACGTCGTGGGTTTAATTAGTTTAATAATTTATCTATTTGTTGATATAAATTTTCAAAGTCAATGTCGTTGTTGATTTCAACATCAGCATTTTTCATGACTTCGGGAATTTCCGCATCGGCTTCTTTCATTTGGTCAGCTAAGAAATCTTCGTAAGTTTTTTGACTATCACCAGAATTTTCTGAGCGTTCGATTAGGCGTTGATAACGAACCTTGGGATCGGCTACCACGCTTAATAATTTAAAATTTTCTAATTCTTTGAGATATTTAATGTCGGCCATGCGTCTGATGCCATCGACAACCACAATTTTGTTGTCTGTTTTTTCTACATC